>NZ_JAIGQA010000069.1:0-35033 GCF_019733245.1 Streptomyces sp. WAC04114 | reverse complement strand
GGGAGGGGGCGCGGCGCTGGTCATGGCTGCCTCCGGGGGTCGGGTCGACTGGTAACCCCACTGGAGCACTCGTCCGGGACCGGCGCGCCCGCGGCTACTGCGAACGGGTGGACGCCGTGCGGCCGGACCCGTGCCGTTCCCGGCGCAGCGCCGGGTGGTCCGCGACGACCGTGCACGAGCCGGGTGCGATCTCCGTGAACCCCGCGTCGCGGACCAACGGAAGCCCCATGCCGGTCAGTTCGGACCAGCGGGCCGCCTCGGCCGTCCGGACGGCGAGCGGGAACCCCGCGTCGCGCCAGGCGGTCCGCTCCCCGTCGGACAGCTCCCACCAGGCCAGTTGTGCGGCGTGCCCGGCCTGGGCCATGGCCTTGCCGGCCGACATGCCGAGGTCGGGGTTCAGCCACAGCACGGGGGCAGCCGGGTCCGCGTCCACGGGCGGCTCCGGGTCGTCGAGGTCGGTGCCGGACACCTGGAGCCTGGCCAGGTCCTTGGGCCAGCCGTCCAGCGGGACGGGCGGGAAGACCCGCACCTCGGCCGATTTGCCGGTGACCGTGATGCCGGGCAGCGCCTCGGCCCGCCGCCACTCCGCGCCCCGGGCCCGCCGCACCACCTTGCGGATCCTGGCGTCCTGCCAGTCCCGCATCGCCCCGGCCCACTCGCCCTCGCCGGCCGACCTCTCGTCGGCCAGGATCGTCAGCACGGCCCGGGCGGACGTCTCCAGCGCGTCCGTACGCGCCGGCGGCTCCGTCTTCTCGATCCGTACCACCAGCGGCAGCACGAACTGCGGTGCCTCGTCGCGCGCCGAGGGTTCGGACCGGAAGGGGCTGTCGCTCACGGGCGTCGGGTCTTCGCTCACGAGACCCAGTGTGCCAGCCGGGAGATCGTGCAGGACGGCCGCGGGCGACCCGGTGGGCCGGCCTCCCGCGGATCACCCTGAACAGGCGGTGCGCTGCGCCTCCTGCCACTCGCAGACGGGGCAGAGCGTGATGCCCTTGTACGACTCGGGGTGCTCCGTCGGCTCCCGGCACAGCACGCACTCGGCGTACGGCGGCCCGTCCGCGAGGGGTGGCCTGGTCGCGTCGATCAGGCAGTAGTCGTCGTCGCTCATACGTCCAGCGTAGGTCCGGGGCGAGCCCTCAGAGGTCCCGCTGTTCCAGGGGTTTGGTCGCCGGGCCCTGGATCACCTTGCCGTCGGTGTCGAAGCGGGAGCCGTGGCAGGGGCACTCCCAGGCGCGTTCGGCGGCGTTGAAGTCGACCAGGCAGCCCAGGTGGGTGCAGCGGGCGGAGACGGCGTGGAGGCCGCCGTCCTCGTCCCGGTACACCGCGACCCGGTGGCCGTCGGCCCGGACCACCGCGCCCTCGCCGGGCGGCAGGGACTCCACCGGCGGGGAGGGCCGCAGCCGGTCGCCCACGAAGTGACCGGCGACCTTGGCCTGCGTCTTGAGGAACGCCGGCGCCTCACGCACCGCGGTCTTCAGCCGGCGCGGGTCGTACAGCCCGCTCCACTCGCACTCCTCGCCCGTGATCTGCGCGGTCAGCAGCCGGCCGGCCATGATGCCGCCGGTCATGCCCCAGCCGCCGAAGCCGGTGGCCACGTACGCGTGCCGGGCGCCGGGGTGCAGCGGGCCGACCATCGGCACCGTGTCGGTCGGCTCGGTGTCCTGGGTGGCCCACCGGTGGGTGACCTCCAGGTCCGGGAAGTGGCCGGTGGCCCAGGCGGTGAGGCGTTCGAGACGGGCCCGCGGGTCGGAGGTGCCCGGCGTGAAGTGCTCGCCGGTGACGATGAGCAGCCGCCGGTCGCCCTCGTGAGGCGCGGTGCGCACCGAACGGGTGTCCTCGTCGGGCGTGATGAACATGCCGTCCGGGTCCTGGCCGGCGGGGATGGTCCCGGCGACGACCAGTTCGCGGCGCGTGGACAGCCGGGCGAACAGCAGGGCCCGGTCGAAGATCGGGTAGTGCGTCGCGACGACGACGTCCCGGGCCCGTACGGTCGCCCCGGTCGCGGTCGACAGCCTGCACGGCTCGCCCTCGTCCAGGCCGAGGACGGTGGTGTCCTCGAAGATCCGCCCGCCGTGTTCGACCAGGTTGGCGGCGAGGGCCAGCAGGTACTTGCGCGGATGGAACTGCGCCTGCCCGGTGACTTCGACCGCGCCCGCCACGGGGAACGGCAGCCCGGTCTGCGTCACGAACGAGGCGGGCAGCCCGGCCTCGGCGGCGGCCTCCGCCTCGGCGCGCAGTTGCGCCACCCGGCCCGGGTCGCGCGCGTAGGTGTAGGCGTTCCTCGTCTCCCACTCGCAGTCGACGCCCAGTTCCTGCGCGATCCGGGCCGCGTGCCCGATCGCCTCGGACTGGGAACGGGCGTACAGCCGAGCGCCCTCGGGACCGCGGGTGCGCCGCAGCTTGTCGTAGACGAGCGTGTGCAGCGCGGTGACCTTGGCGGTGGTGTGCCCGGTGACGCCGGCCGCGACCCGCCCGGCCTCCAGCACGGCCACGCTCCGCCCGGCCCGCGCCAGCTCCCACGCCGTGCTCAGGCCGGCGATCCCGGCGCCGATCACGGCCACGTCGACGTCCAGATCCGCGTCCAGTGCGGGGTGGTGGCCGTCCGGTGCGGTCTCGAGCCAGTACGAGCTGCTGACCTGGTGTTCTTCGCCCATGGCCGGCGAGTACCCCTCTGCGTCCGCTTCAGTGTCGGGCGGGTCGCTTTACAGCGGGGGCGGACAGGACTAACCTACAACCAAATGGTTGTAGATGAGCTGAGTGACGAGACGGTGGACCGGCTGTTCCACGCCCTGGCCGACACCACGCGCCGGGACATACTGCGCCGCTGCGTGCGCGGGGAGCTGTCCGTGTCCCGGCTGGCCGAGGCCTACCCGATGAGCTTCGCCGCGGTGCAGAAGCACGTCGCGGTGCTGGAGCGGGCGGGTCTGGTCACCAAGGAGCGCAGCGGACGGGAGCAGCTCGTGCGCACCGACCCCGACGCGGTGGGCCGCGCGCGCCAGGCCCTGGACGAACTCGAGTCGGCGTGGCGCGGCCGGGTTGACCGGATGGCCCGGCTCCTCGCCGAGGACCCCGGGACCGAAGAGAACGACACGACGGAAGGACCCGAGCGATGAGTGTCACCAGTGTCGACAAGGACCTCGACGCCCTCACCCTCACCCTGATCGCCGACTTCGCCGCCCCGGTCGAGCGGGTGTGGCGGCTGTGGGCCGACCCCCGGCAGCTGGAGCGCTGGTGGGGCCCGCCGACCTACCCGGCGACCGTGGAGGAGCACGACCTCACCCCCGGCGGAGAGGTCACCTACTTCATGACCGGCCCGGAGGGCGACCGGCACCGCGGCTGGTGGCGGATCACCTCGGTCAGCGAGCCGACGGCCCTGGAATTCACCGACGGCTTCGCCGACGACGACGGCAAGCCCAAGGACGACATGCCGACCATGTCCGTGACGGTGCGGCTCAGCGCCCGCGACGGCGGCACGCGCATGGAGATGCGCTCCCTGTTCGAATCGCGCGAGCAGATGGAGCAGATGGTCTCCATGGGCATGGAGGAGGGTCTGAAGGAGGCCGTCGGCCAGATCGACGCCCTGCTCGCCGCCTGAATCGCCGGGTGCCTCGACGGTCCGGCGGGGCGCCGGGTGTCGCACCCGGCGCCCCGGTCCCGAGCGGAGCGCCGGCTACCGGCGCCAGGGGCCCGTCACCGCGAACGTGGTGCCGGGCGTGTAGCAGTTGACGTACATCGTGTCGCCGTCCGGGGAGAAGGTCACCCCGGCGAACTCACCCCACTCGGGCTCCTCGGGGGTGCCGATGTTCTGCCGGTTGCGGGCCATCGCGTAGACCTGGCCACGCCTGGTGACGCCGTAGACGTGCTGGGCGCCGTTGCCGTCCTCGCAGACCATGAGGCCGCCGCTGGGCGCCAGACAGATGTTGTCCGGCGACTCGCCCGGCAGCTGTACATCGGTGTCCGGACCGAAGACGATCACCAGGGTGAGCCGGCGGCGCTCCGGGTCGTAGCGCCAGACCTGCCCGAAGTGGTCGGCGGCCGAACCGTCCGACCGGCGCGCGAAGGACGACACGAAGTACACCGAACGGCCGCCCCAGTAGCAGCCCTCCAGTTTCTGCGCGTGCGTGATGCCCTTGCGGCCGAAGTCCTGGAACCGGATCGGCGTCTGCGCGGCCTGCGGGTCCGGGACGTCCACCCACTCGATGTGGTCGAACTCGGCGCCGACGCCCTGGATGGACGACAGATCCGGCACCCCGGGCACGCGCATGGCCTGGAGCCGCCCGCCCGCGCGCAGCGAACCCCTGCCGCCCAGCGGCCGGTCGGGCAGGAAGCGGTAGAAGAGACCGAAGGGCTTCTCGAAGGCGTCCTCGGTCTCGTACACCACGCCCCGCCGGGGGTCGACGGCGATCGCCTCGTGCGCGAAGCGGCCCATCGCGGTCAGCGGCACGGCCCCGGTGCGGTGCGGGTCGGCCGGGTCGACCTCGAAGATGAAGCCGTGGTCCTTGGTGTAGCCGTTGGTGCCGGCCTTGTCCTCGGTCTCCTCGCAGGTCAGCCAGGTGTGCCAAGGGGTGGGCCCGCCTGCGCAGTTCACGGCCGTGCCGGCGATTGCGACGCGCTCCGACTGCACCCTGCCCCGGGAGTCCAGTGTCAGCGCCGTACAGCCGCCCTTGCCGGCCGGGTCGTAGGTGAGGCCCTCGACGGTCGGGACAGGGATCTTGCCGGTGGCGCGGTTCTCGTGGTTGCGGACCAGGTGCACCCGGCCGCCTCTGCCCGGGAAGGCCGACATGCCGTCGTGGTTGGAGGGGACTTGGCCCTCGCCGGAACGGAGTGGGTCCCCTTCGCGGGAGAGGATCCGGTAGCCGAACCCCTCCGGAAGGTCGAGGACGCCCTTCGGGTCGGGGACGAGCGGGCCGTAGCCGGTGCGGCCCATGCCCTGTGCGGCGGCGGTACCGGTGAAGAGTTCGGACAGGGCACCGGAGAACGCGATCCCGACGCCCAGGGCGCCCGTTGTGGCGAGCATCTGACGTCGTGTGGCGGAGCGACCGGATTCGGTCATGGGGAAACCTTCCTGCTGGCGGACAGGAACTGTGATCCCGCTGTGTCTATCACCTGGTGCGGGCAGCGGGAACCACGCGCGTAGCGCGGGTCACTGCTCCACCGCGCGCCGCAACTGCTCCATGGCCTCTCCGGCCTGCTCAGTGAGGTCGGCGGCGCGCTCTCCGATCTCCGCGCGCTCCGTGCTCCCCGCGTGTCCCGACGCCTCCCCGCGGCCCGGGGTCTCCGCATGACCCGCACCTTCCGCGGGAGGCTGCCCGCCCCGCTCCAGGAACCGCAGGAGCTCCACCGGAATGGGCAGGACGAGGGTCGAGTTCTTCTCCGCCGCCACCGCCATGACGGTCTGCAGCAGCCGGAGCTGGAGTGCCGAGGGCGTGTCGGCCATCTGGCGGGCGGCCTGGGCCAGCTTCTTGGAGGCCTGGTACTCGGCGTCGGCGTTGATGAGCCGGGCCCGCCGCTCCCGGTCGGCCTCGGCCTGGCGGGCCATGGAGCGCTTCATGGTGTCCGGCAGGGAGACGTCCTTGATCTCCACACGGTCGATGGTCACGCCCCACTCCACGGCGGGGCTGTCGATCATGAGCTCCAGGCCCTGGTTCAGCTTCTCGCGGTTGGACAGCAGATCGTCCAGCTCGCTCTTGCCGATGATCGAGCGCAGCGAGGTCTGGGCCATCTGCGAGACGGCGAAGCGGTAGTCCTCGACGTTGACGATCGCGGCCGCCGGGTCCACGACCTTGAAGTACACCACCGCGTCGACCCGCACGGTCACGTTGTCCCGGGTGATGCCCTCCTGGGCCGGCACGGGCATGGTCACGATCTGCATGTTGACCTTGCGGAGCCGTTCCACCCCCGGAACGATCATGTTGAAGCCGGGCAGCCGCACGTCCCCGCGCAGACGCCCGAGCCGGAAGACGAGCCCCCGCTCGTACTGCTTGACGACCCGCGCCGCGCAGGCCAGATACACCAGCGCACCGGCCCCTACCGCGGCCACCACGCCGACCACCTCTTCGACCATGCCGACCTCCCCGTTCAGAGGTCCGAATCCGTCTGCTTCTGTAACGATATGCCCGAACTGGGACGCGGGGCCATGCCCGGTGGCCGGGGCGGAACGGGGGCGGACACGCGTGGTCCGGGGCGCGCAGCCGGCGCGCCCCGGACCCGTGCCCGGGTGATCCGGTCGGACGGCTAGCCGGCGGTGACCTTCTCCGCCGGGGCCTCCTCGGGTTCGGTGACCTTCACCGGCTCCGTATCCGTGTCGCTGTGGCGTGCGGCCCAGTTCTCCAGGGCCGTGCGGCAGGCGTGGTCGAGGTGGTGCAGACCGGAGAGGTCCAGCTCGACCGGGCGGTCCTGCGGCAGGCCCTCCAGGCTGTCGAGGATCTTCGGCAGCCGCAGGAAGGTCGCGTTGCCGGACAGGTAGGCCTGGATCGGGCCGGCACCCTTGTCGATGATCTCGAGCTTGATGTGCGAGGCCTCCCAGGCGGTCTTGACGACCGACAGGGCCAGACCGATGAGCACGCCCTCGAACATGTTCACCGCGACGATCGACACGGCGGTGACGACCAGGATGAGCGCCTCGCCCCGGTGCTCCCTCCACAGCGGCACGATCTTGGCGAACGGGATCAGCTTCCAGCCCGCGTGGACCAGGATGCCGGCGAGGGCGGGCAGCGGGATCAGCGCCAGCGTGGACGGCAGCAGCGCGGCGAACAGCAGCAGCCACACGCCGTGCATCACCCGGGACGCCTTGGTCCTGGCGCCCGCGCCGACGTTGGCGGAGCTGCGGACGATGACCGCGGTCATCGGCAGTGCGCCGAGCACACCGCAGACGGTGTTGCCCGCGCCCTGCGCCATGAGCTCCTTGTCGTACCGGGTGCGCGGGCCGTCGTGCAGCCGGTCCACGGCGGCGGCGCTGAACAGGCTCTCGGCGGAGGCGATCAGGGTGAAGGCGACGATCGTGCCGATGATGCCGATGCCCACACCGCCGAAGGCGTCCAGGCCGGGCGGCTGGATGGAGTCCAGCAGGCCCTTCACCTCGACCGTGGCGACCGGCAGGTCGAAGACGGCGTTGGCCGCGATCGCCAGGATCACCGCGGCGAGCGCGCCGGGCACGGCCTGTGCCTTCTTCGGCAGCTTCTTCCACAGCACCATCACCGCGATGGTGGCCGCGCCGAGCGCGAGGGAGGTGAGCGCCGCCGTGCTGCCGGCCGCGTCGACGGCGGCACCGGGCAGACCCACGATCTTGTCGATGCCGGAGGCGGGTGCCTTCAGTCCGGCCGTCGCATACAGCTGGCCGGCTATGAGGACCAGACCGATTCCGGCCAGCATGCCCTCGACGACCGAGACGGATATCGCGCGGAACCAGCGGCCGAGCTTCAGCGCGCCCATGACGAGCTGGAGCAGACCGGCGGCCAGCACGATGATGCCGAGCGCGGGCAGCCCGTAGGTGTCGACGGCCTCGACGACCAGCACGGTCAGGCCGGCGGCCGGCCCGGACACCTGCAGGCTGCTGCCCGGCAGGAATCCGGTGACCAGTCCGCCCACGATGCCGGTGACCAGGCCGAGTTCGGCCGGGACGCCGGAGGCGACGGCCACGCCCACGCACAGCGGGAGCGCGACCAGGAACACGACGAGCGAGGCGGTGAAGTCCTGCCTGAGGTAAGGGAACTTGGTCATGACGCCCCTCACAGCTTCTCGAAGGAGTCGGTGTCCGCGCGGTGTTCGCGCACGATGCCGGTGTGCACTTCGTAGAACCAGGGGCGCAGGCCGAGCCGCCCTTCCGCCAGCCGGCGCTCGACACAGGGGTACGACCGCAGGCGCAGGACCTGGGCGAGGACGTGGTTCTGCACGGCCTCGGCGACGGTCGGGTCGGCGGGGTCCTCGCAGGCGGGCTCGTCGGCGGCGCGTGCGAGCCAGTCGCGCACCGCCGGTACGGCGGCGAGGTCGTCGCCGCGTACCACCGCGCCCACGGCGCCGCAGTGCGAGTGGCCGCAGACCACGATCTCCTTGACGCCGAGCACTTCCACGGCGTACTCGATCGTGGCCGCCTCCGACGTGGGGTGCTCGAACGAATGCGGGGGGACGACGTTGCCCGCGGTGCGCAGCTCGAAGAGCTCGCCGGGACGGGCGCCCGTGATCAGGGCCGGGACGACCCTGGAGTCGGAGCAGGTGATGAACAGGACGTCGGGGGACTGGCCCTCGGCGAGGTGGGCGAACTCCTCAGGGCGCTGTCCGAAGCTGCGGGCGTTGTCGATGAGGGGTTGCATGAGTGTGGTGACTCCTCCTGGCGCGCAGTGGGGGCGCGTCGGACGGGCATGACAGGGTGGGGGGAACTGCGGTACCGCTCAGCAGCGGAAGACCTGCAGGGCTGCCGGGGTGTGCGACGTCGAGGATCTCGACGCGTGGTGGTGCGCGGCGCCGGGTCCGGCCGGTTCGGGCACCGCCGGCTGGGTGTGCCGGCGCAGTGGCCGCTCCGGCGCCGAGGGCGCGGAGTCGGCGGTGTGGGACCGGTCGCGGGTCCGCAGGGGACCGGTCGGGTCCCCGTGGTGTCCGGCGCGGCAGGTGGCCGTCTCGTCGCGCAGAGCCTTTCCGGGGGGCTTGTGTCCGGGACGTGACGACGTGCCCGAGGGCCGTGTTCCGGGCTGAGCCGTGGCCTCGACTTGACTGTGTGTATGCGCGGTTGCGAAGGACGCGGTCGGTGCGAAGAACTGGAGGGCGAGCAGAGCGGCGGCGAGGGCCGCAACCACGGTCCGTGCCGTCCGGCCTCGGTACATGCGCCCCCCTCCCGTGATTCCATGCGTCTAGCGCGGACCAACACTTGGTCAACGGCTGGTCAAGAAACACGTTAACCCTGCAAGGTCGTTTGCAGGGTTAACTTAACGTTTCAAGCTGAAGAGAGCCTGAAAACCGCAGGTGGGATGGCTTGAACAAGCCCTACCCATGGGGTAGTCGGTGCGGTAATGGAGTTGCGGTCAGCGGGACTCCAGCAGCTTGCCGGCGTCGCGGGCCAGCGCGGTGAGCCGGGAGATGGCCCGGAAGTACTTCTTTCGATAACCGCCGTTCAGCATCTCGTCACTGAACAGCTGGTCGAAGGGCAGGCCCGAGGCCAGCACGGGCACCTCGCGGTCGTAGAGCCGGTCCGCGAGGACGACGAGCCTGAGGGCCGTCGACTGGTCCGGAACCGGCCGCACACCGGTGAGGCAGACGGCCTTGATCCCGTCGGTCAGAGCGCCGTACCGGCTGGGGTGGACCCGGGCGAGATGCTCCAGGAGGGGCGAGAACGCGTCGAGCGAGGCGCCCTCGGTGGCGTGCGCGGCGTCGGTGACCTGTTCGTCGGAGTACGGCGCCGGCGCCTCCGGCAGGCCGCGGTGCCGGTAGTCCTCGCCGTCGATGCGCAGGGCCTGGAAGTGGGCCGACAGGCCCTGGATCTCGCGCAGGAAGTCGGCCGCGGCGAACCGGCCCTCGCCGAGCTTGCCGGGCAGCGTGTTGGAGGTGGCGGCGAGCGCCACGCCCGCGTCGACCAGCTTGCCGAGCAGCGTGGAGACCAGGACGGTGTCGCCCGGGTCGTCGAGCTCGAACTCGTCGATGCACAGCAGGCGGTGGCCGGACAGGGTCCGCACGGTCTGCTGGAAGCCGAGGGCGCCGACCAGGTTGGTCAGCTCCACGAACGTGCCGAACGCCTTCAGCTCGGGCTCGGCCGGGGTCGCGTGCCACAGGGACGCCAGCAGGTGCGTCTTGCCGACGCCGTACCCGCCGTCGAGGTAGACGCCGCGCGGGCCCGCGGGGGCCTTCTTCGGCGCCTTGCCGAAGCCGAACAGCCGCCGCTTGCCGGATCCCGCGGCCGCGCCCGGGCCGAGGCCCGCCGAGAAGCCCTCCAGGACCCGTACGGCCTCCGTCTGGCTGGGCTGGTTCGGGTCGGGGATGTACGTACTGAAGCGGACCGAGTCGAACCGCGGCGGCGGCACCATCTCGGCGACCAGCCGGTCCGCGGGGACATGCGGCTCACGGGCACACAGGGACAGCGGGGCCGGGTCGGTTATGGGGCCGGATCCGGAGGGGGCCAGGGGAGAAGACACGGTTCACCATGCTACGGCGCGTGGAACACTGCACGGCATGCGACGTCTGTTCCCTGTGACCGATGAAACAGCAGCTCCGGCGCCGGGCGGCGGGTCCGGTGAGGGCGCCGGGCGGGAGTGGAGCCTGGCGGAGCTGGCCGCCGCGTACGCCTATCCCGAGCCGGGGCCAGGCGGGCCCGCGCCGTGGCTGCGCGCCAACATGGTGTCCACGCTGGACGGCGCCGCCCAGCACGACGGCCGTTCGCAGCCCATCTCCAGCCCCACCGACATGCGCATCTTCGGCACGCTGCGGGCGCTCGCGGACGTCGTGGTCGTCGGCGCGGAGACCGTGCGCAAGGAGGGGTACCGGCCGGCCCGCGCGCGGGAGGACTTCGCGGCGCTGCGGGAGGCGGCCGGGCAGCAGCCCGCACCCGCGATCGCGGTGGTCACCGCCAGCCTCGACCTGGACTTCTCGCTCCCGCTGTTCGCCTCGCCCCTGGTGCCCACCCTGATCCTCACGGGTGCCGCGGCAGCCCCTGACCGCATCGCCGCCGCCGAGAAGGCGGGCGCCCGGGTGGTGACCGCCGGGGACGGCATCGGTGTCGACCCCGCCCGCGCCGTCCGGGCCCTCGCCGACCTCGGCCACACCCGGCTGCTCACCGAGGGCGGCCCGCGCCTGCTCGGGCAGATGGTCGCGGCGGGCGTGCTCGACGAGCTGTGCCTGACCGTCTCCCCGATGCTCACGGCGGGCGACGCCCAGCGCATCGCCGGGGGGCCCGCGGTCACGGTCCCGCATCGCTTCGGGCTGGTGTCGATGCTGGAGGAGGACGGCTTCCTCTTCACGCGCTACGGGCGGTCCCGGGCGGCGCACTGAAACGCCGGACCGGGGGTAGGAGGTGTCGGCGGCCGGGACGTCCGGCCGGCGGTCGGTTCGCCCGAAAGCAGGGGTGAACCTCACTGTCAGTCCGTTAATCAGCGGAATATGCCGTTCTGTTTGGTTTCCGGAGGGCACACTGGATCCGGCAGTACCCGTGCGACACGGGCAGGATGGTTTCCGCAGGTCCGGTGCGGTCCGCGGAGGAGTGGGGGCCACGGGCCCCCGGAGGAGAAGGGGCGCCTGGTGTTCACAAGCGTTTTGATGATCGAGAAGGCGCTGACGTCGGCCGACGTGGAGTTCGTCACCACCTTGCACGGCGAGGAGCAGGTCTCCTTCCAGGTGCTGCTCCAGCCGCGCGGCGAGCAGGCGGACCGCCTGCTGCGGGCCATCGACGACGTGGCACTCGGCGAGCTCGACGAGGCCGTGCGCGAGGGGGAGACGCCCGAGGGGGAGGAGGCCCTGAGCGTGGGGCAGCGGGCGCTGGAGGTGTCACTCGCCGCGTTGCGCACCTCGGGCAGTCCCGCGCAGGGACGGCTGATCGAGGACCATCCGCTGGACGCGCTGAAGTCCCTGGTGGAGGAAGCCGGCGCGGACGAGGTCATCGTGCTGACCGATCCCCACTACGTGGAGGAGTTCTTCCACCGCGACTGGGCGTCCCGGGCCCGGCACAAGGTCGGGGTGCCGGTGCTGAAGCTGTTCTCGCACAGCAAGGCGTAGGGGCGGGTCCGCGGGCCCGGCACCGCCCCGCGCGCTCCTGAAATAGGGTGGGGGCGCTCACTCTCGTCACCCGAACTTGGAGACACGCATGGCAGCCGGCCTTCCTCCCGCCATGGACCGACCGCACTTCATCGGGATCGGTGGGGCCGGCATGTCGGGGATCGCGAAGATCCTCGCGCAGCGCGGTGCCGTCGTGGCGGGCAGTGACGCCAAGGAGTCGGCCACAGCACAGGCGCTGCGGGCGCTGGGGGCGACCGTGCACATCGGGCACGCCGTCGAGCACCTCGCCGACGACGCCAGCTGTGTGGTGGTGTCGTCGGCGATCCGGCAGGACAACCCCGAGCTGGCCCGCGCGGCCGAGCTCGGCATCCCCGTCGTGCACCGCTCCGACGCGCTCGCCGCCCTGATGGACGGGCTGCGGCCGATCGCCGTCGCCGGTACGCACGGCAAGACGACCACGACGTCGATGCTGGCCGTGTCGCTGAGCGAACTGGACCTGAAGCCCTCCTACGCCATCGGCGGGGACCTGGACGCCCCCGGCTCCAACGCGCTGCACGGCGAGGGCGAGATCTTCGTCGCCGAGGCCGACGAGTCGGACCGCAGCTTCCACAAGTACGCCCCCGAGGTCGCGATCGTCCTCAACGTCGAGCTCGACCACCACGCCAACTACGCGTCGATGGACGAGATCTACGCCTCGTTCGAGACGTTCGTGGACCGGATCACCGAGGGCGGCACGCTGGTCGTCTCCGCCGACCACGACGGCGCCCGGGAGCTCACCCGCCGCGTCCGGGCACGCGACGTGACCGTGGTGACGTACGGCGAGTCCGACGACGCCGACGTGCGCGTCCTGTCGGTCGTGCCGCAGGGGCTCAAGAGCGAGGTCACCGTGGTGCTGGAGGGGCAGGAGCTGACCTTCACGGTCTCCGTCCCCGGCCGGCACTACGCACACAACGCGGTCGCCGCGCTGGCGGCGGGCGCGGCCCTCGGGATCCCGGCGGCCGACCTGGCCCCGGCGATCGCCGCCTACACGGGCGTGAAGCGGCGGCTCCAGCTGAAGGGCGAGGCCGCGGGCGTCCAGGTCATCGACTCCTACGCGCACCACCCCACCGAGATGACCGCCGACCTGGAGGCCATGCGCGCCGCGGCGGGTGACGCCCGGATCCTGGTCGTCTTCCAGCCGCACCTCTTCTCGCGGACCCAGGAGCTCGGCAAGGAGATGGGGCAGTCCCTCGCCCTCGCGGACGCCTCCGTCGTGCTGGACATCTACCCGGCTCGCGAGGACCCGATCCCGGGCATCACGAGCGAGCTGATCATCGAGGCGGCCCGGGCCGCGGGCGCCGACGTGACGCCGGTGCACGACAAGGCGGACGTCCCGTCGGTCGTCGCGGGAATGGCGAAGCCGGGTGATCTCGTTCTCACCATGGGAGCGGGCGACGTCACCGACCTCGGCCCGCACATCCTGGACCGTCTGTCGAACTGAGGGGCTGGAGGCTCATGCCGTACGACGTGGAGAAGCCGGACGAGCAGTGGCGCGCGGAACTGACCCCGGGCGAGTACGCGGTCCTGCGGCAGGCGGCCACTGAGCCCGCCTTCACCGGTGAGTACACCGACACCAAGACCCGGGGCGTCTACTCCTGCCGCGCCTGCGGTGCGGACCTGTTCACCTCGGACACGAAGTTCGAGTCCCACTGTGGCTGGCCGTCCTTCTTCGACCCCAAGGACAGCGACGCGGTGGAGCTGATCGAGGACCGCTCGCACGGCATGGTGCGGGTCGAGGTGCGGTGCGCCCGGTGCGGCTCGCATCTCGGGCACGTCTTCGAGGGCGAGGGGTACCCGACGCCCACGGACCAGCGGTACTGCATCAACTCGATCGCGGTGCGGCTCACGCCCGACGCGAACTGAACGGGTCCGGCGGTTCCTCCGGACGGACGGCCCGGAGGAACCCGCGGACCCGCTCGCGGCCTTCCTCGTCGGCGAGGAGGCCCGAGTCCAGCAGGCCGGTCCCGGCGTCCGCGCACTGCGCGCAGACCTCCTTGAGGCGCTCACTCAGCGTCGCGCGCCGGCTGCCCGTGGTGGACCGCATCTCCTTGCGGACCTCCACGGCGTGCCCGTAGAGCGCGGCCACGTGCCGTTCCCGGGCGCCCGCGTTGTCCGGGTTCTGCGCGCACACCCGCCCCAGGTCCTCGGCGACCGAACGCGCGGCGCTCACGGGATCCCGTCCGCTCCGGTCCTTGGCCAGCACGGCCTTCACGACCAGCGTGCGACGGTCCCGCACGGTGTCGGCGTCCGTCCACCGCCCGAGTTCCGCGGTGATGTCCGACGCCTCGGGAACCTCCCTGCCCGACGTGATCCAGCCGTCGTAGGCCTCGATCAGGAGGCGGCGCAGCGACTCGTCGTCGGGCTCGTCGAGCAGGAGCTCACGCACCCGGTGCACGGCCTCGGTGAACCGTCCGCCGGTGATGTCGAGGCGGATCTGCGACAGGGCGACCTGCCGCCGGCCCCGCGCGCCGAACGCCTCGCGGAGGGCCCGCGCCAGCATCTGCCGGGCCTCGTCGTGCCGGTCGAGGGCGCTGAGCACCACGGCCAGGGTGCGGGCGGGGCCCGTGGCGCCGGGGGGCCGTTCCACCCAGCGTTCCAGGGCGGTCACGGCGGCCGTGAGGACGGGGCGTTCCCGCTCGTCGGCGGGGCGCCCGGCTTGGCGCCGCGACGCGTGCGCGGCCTGGCCGAGGTCGCCGGCGGTGGTGTGCGCGACCGCCAGGTTGCACGGCCGGATGCAGAGGGTCGTCGGCGAGCATGGCGTTCCACCCCCGCCGGGCCGCCGCCGACCGTCCCAGCCGCTGGTCGGACTCGGCCCGCAGTCCGCCGAGGCAGGTCCGCAGCATCACCACCGCGTCCCGGTGCCGGAGCCCGGCCGGATAGCGGTCCAGGGTCCACTGCGCTTGCCCCTGACCCATGTCGAGCAATGGGTACCGGTCATCTTCGCCCTGTCGTACCTCGTGGGCTTCTGCGCCGTGGTCTCGCGGTGAGGGGCGTGCTCAGCGGCGGATCCGGCACTCCTGCTGCGTGAGGCGCTTGGTGTCCCCCGCGGTACGCCGGCACAGCTCGTGCGTGGTGGAGGTGCCGTCGTCGGTGCGGCGGACCTCCTTGAGGACGATGCTGTGCCCGGTGCGGTCGCCGTACAGCGGGGCGCCGGTGAAGTCGATGGTGCCGGTGGCCATGCCCTCGATCTTGACGCTGCGCAGGTTCACCCAGGTCGAGGCACGGCTCTGCGGCCGGTCGCCCCGGGTGGCCGCCCAGAACAGGGCGCGGGTCGCGTCATGGGCGAGGGCGGTCTGCCCGCTGGCCAGAGCGGGGCTGTCGTGGCGCAGGCGGTCGTCCCGCAGTCCGGGCAGGTGCTTGGCGGCGTCCAGGTAGAAGGCCGTTCCGGTGGCGGCCTTGCGCAGCTCCGCGAGGGCCGCGTGGTACAGCGTGACCTTCGGTGCGACGGACTGGCCGCCGCCGGCGAAGTCGGCCTTGGACAGGTCGTCGCCGGTGAGGATGGCCAGGGGCTTCCCGGCGCAGCCCGGCTCGGTGCCCAGCTGGGTCATCAGGGGATCGATGTCCTCCACCCGGCCCGCGAAGTAGATGACGGAGGGGACCCGGCTGCCCCGGCAGATCTCCTGGGCGTGCGAGCGGAGTTCGGGCTTGCCGCCGGTCAGGGTGTAGCGGCGCTGAGGGAGCGGGGTGAAGCCCTGTCTTCGCAGCATCTCCTGGCCGTAGCGCGCCTGTTCGTCGGTGTAGAGGTCGTCGGTCTTCGCCGTGTCGCGGGCCAGGACGAGGGCGTACTGCAGCCGGTCGGGGGTGCGCAACTGGGCGGCGATCAAGCCGAGTTGCTGGATCTGCCACTCGTCCGTGGCGGCCAGGCTGAACCAGTTGGCGAACTCGCGGGGCAGATAGGTCGCGGAGTTCGTGCCCGAGACGATCGGCAGGCCGGCCTCCATCAGGGTGCGGGTCGTCGCCCGGCTCGACTTCAGGTCGCGGCCGGTCCCGACGACCCCCACCACGGTCGGGTCGTGGGCGGCGTACGCGGCGATCGCCTCGGCCATCTCCTCCTGGTGGCCCAGGTCCACGCCGCCGTTGGCGATCAGGACGCGCAGCTTCACGCTGGAGTTCTCGTTGATGACGGCCTGGGCCAGATACACGCCGGCCAGTTCCTCGGCGCCCTTCACCAGGGAGGAGCCGGCCGAGGTGTCGGCGCTGAGCGGCCCGGCGTAGACGACGGTGACGTACGTACCGGCGTGGCCGTCGAGGACCTTCGCGTTCTGCCGGGCGATGCGGTCCTCCAGGTCGGCCACCGTCCACGGCGTCCCGTCGTCGGCCGTGAGCGCCTTGACGTCGTCGCCCGGCTCGGACGCGGGCAGCCAGTCGGCGAAGCGGAGTCCGTCCGTCGCTATGCCGATGCACTCGGTGCGGCCGTCGGGTGCCTGCTCGCGCCGGGTGTCCCGGTTGGCGGTCAGCACGGACGCCGAGCAGTACCGGTCGTGTAGGGCGTCGGCCCGCATCACGGTGGCCGCGGACAGCAGGGCGATCACCAGGACCAGGGTGTGCAGGGCCCACACCAGCCGGGCGAGGGTCGGCCGGGAGGAGGCCCGCAGATGGTGGCGGCCCTCCTCCAGAGGGCCCAACTGGTCGTGCGGCAGCGGGATCTTCATCACCCACGGCAGGACGGACCGCTCCCGGCTGGGCGACTGCTCGGCGCGCAGGTTGCGGCCCCACTCCCGGTACCGGCTGCGCAGCCGCACGCCGAACGTGGGCGGCGTCGCGTCCGGGGCGGGCGGCGTCTGGACGACACTGCGGTCCAGACGCTGCACGTCGTGCGTGCGCACCGCGGCGACCACGAGCAGCGGGTCGAGCTCGCTGCGCCGGCTGCGGACGTCGCTGATGGCCCGGATCAGCTCGACGCCGCCGTTGCGGTCGTCCGCGTGGGGCAGGAACAGCATCGGCGGGCGCGGCCGTTTGAAGCCGCGCAGGTCCCAGCTCCAGCGCCGGTGGTTGTCCCGCAGGTCCTCGCGCAGCGCCAGCACACACAGCTGGAGGTGGAAGTCGCCGCCCGCCCTGAGCGCCTCGGCCACGTCGTAGGCGCGGGCCGCGATCGCCTTCCAGGAGCGCACCGGCCGCAGCAGCGACACCTCGGTGGACTCCTCCTGGTCCGCCGCCCTCAGGAAAGTCGTCGTCAGGAACCAGCGGCTCTCCCGGCGCAGCCACAGGAAGATCGGCGCCCGCCCCGGCAGGACGTAGTTGAGGACGGTCAGCAGCAGCAGGAAGACGAGACCGGCGCCGACCGCGACGTACCACTCGCTGCGGGCCAGCAGGGCCGCGAGCACGGTCACGAGGCTCGCCGGGAGGATGTGCGCCATGTCGAACAGCGGCAGGCCCGAGCGCCAGCGCGCGGCGTTCTTCGGCCGCCAGCGCTGCTGCGCCAGCTCGTCCAGCAGGCGCCGATGCTGGTCCTGCCCGGCCTCGGGGCTGTTCGGGGCGGGCGACGGCCAGCTGTCGCCGAGCGCCGCGACCGCGTCGTCGATGGCGTGCACCAGCCGCAGCCGGGGAAACGCGTAGCGCCGGTAGAGGGCCTTCGGGCCGCCCCACTTGCGCGGGTCGCTCAGCGCCCGCACCAGGGCCGCGGCCCGGCGCACCTCCGTGGAGCCCTCGTAGGCGTCCTGGGTCACCGCGCAGCGGGTGCCGTGCGCCTCCTGGCCCGCGTGCAGCTGCCGGACCAGCCCGGCCACCGCGTCGTCGTCCCGGCTCTCCTGCGCGTGCACGACGAACACCGGCATCGGCGGTTCGGTGCTCCTGCGGAAGTCCTGGATGAGGATCTCGAGCTGGTTCTGCAGATGGCGCCCGGCGTCGCTCTCCGGCATGCCGTCATGGCCCCCAGGGCAGTCCGGCGGCGTGCGTTCGGCGTTCACCATGGGTAACCCCCGTTAACCTTCGGCGACCTATGAGGTTAACCGGTGCGGGTGGTGTGGGAGAGGGTGACGCACGAACTCCTGTTCCGTCCCGGTCATTGCAGCCGCCCGCCCCCGATCCCCACATTGGCCTGACTACGTAGTCGAGCAAGCCCTTTCCCCCAGTGAGAGCAGGGTGACTTCGTAGTCCATGCTGTGTCGGCCGCCTTGCTCCTGGGCCGCTACCGCCGCATCGGCGTGGTTTCGCTGGCACGTCGCTCTACGGCCCCTCGGCCCGGCTCTTCCAGGCCCGCCTCGTCACGGAGTTCATATCCGGCGGACAGCACTGGACGACCAACGGCACCTGGTCTCGTCCTCGGTCCCCGCGCCGGCTACGGCGACACCGAGGCCCGGGCCCGCACCGGCCTCCAGCCGGGCCGGCCGGCCGAGGCGGCCGGGGTGACGTACGACGAGTTCAGCAACCTGCGCGACCCGCTGCCCGTCACCGGCACGGACCTGCTCCCCTTCCCGCCCGGCGCGCACGCCCTGCACTGGGCGGACGGGCTGTCGCCACGGGGCGCCGAGACCCTGGCGGCGTACGAGCACCCGCACTTCGGCCGCCGGCCCGCCGCTACCACGCACCGCCACGGCGCGGGACGCATCACCTACGTGGGCATCGTGCCCGATCCCGCCTTCGCCCGGGCGCTGTTCGACCGGTACGCCCCGGACGGCTCCCGGCGTCCGGCCCACCCGAGCGTCACGGCGACCTCGGCGACCGCCCGGGACGGCCGCCGGGTGCGCTTCCTGCGCAACTGGTCGTGGCAGGAGGTGTCCGTACCGGTGCCGGCGGCCCTGCGGGACGCGCTGTCGGACGCCGTGTACGCCGGCGCGGTGCCGCTCGGGCCGTGGGACGTCAAGGTGCCGCGGGAGGAGTAGTACGCACAACCATCCTTGCGGCCCGGGGAGTTCCGGCCGCCCGTTCGCTGGGCATCGTGTCAGGGGCGTGGGCCGCGCCGTCCCGGAGGGGGAGCGGGCGGGCCGTGCCGTCCGGGCGAAGGGATGAGAAGCCATGACGTCACCGCTGCCCTCGGGAGATACGCTGCCGCAACCGGTGCTGAACCCGCCGGCGTCCGTCGCGGTGTTCCTGGTCGCCACGATCGAACCCGGTGGGGAGGGCGCCGTACGGGAGGTCCTGGGAGCGCTGGCGGGCCTGGTGCGGTCCGTCGGCTTCCCCAGCCCCGACGGCGGGCTGGGCTGCGTCGCCGGGGTCGGATCCCGGGCGTGGGGCCGGCTGTTCGGCGGTCCGCGGCCCGCCGAACTGCACCCGTTCCGCGAACTGGCCGGGCCCCGGCACCACGCGCCGTCCACCCCCGGCGACCTGTTCCTGCACATCAGGGCCGCCCGCACCGATCTGTGCTTCGCGCTGGCCGCCGAACTGCTGCGGCGGCTGCGCGGCGCCGTCACCGTACGGGACGAGACGCAGGCCTTCTCCTACTTCGACTCGCGCAACCTGCTCGGCTTCGTCGACGGCACCGAGAACCCGGTCGGGCAGGCGGCGGCGGACGCGGCGCTGGTCGGCGAAGAGGATCCCGCCTTCCGGGGCGGCAGCTACGCGCTGGTGCAGAAGTACCTGCACGACGTGGACGCGTGGGACGCCCTCGCCGTCGAGGCGCAGGAGAAGGTGATAGGCCGCACCAAGCTCACCAACCTGGAACTGGACGCGCCCGGTTCGCACAAGGACGTCAACACCGTCCTCGGCCCGGACGGCGCGGAGCAGAGGATACTGCGGTCGGCGATGCCGTTCGGCAGGCCCGGGCACGGGGAGTTCGGCACGTACTTCGTGGCCTACGCGCGCACGCCCGGGATCCCCGAGACGATGCTGCGCAAGATGTTCCTGGGCGGGCCGGGCTCGGGCCCCGACCCGCTGCTGGACTACTCGCGCGCGGTCACCGGAAGCCTGTTCTTCGTGCCACCCTCGGGCTTCCTGGAGGACCTGACGGACAGCTGACCGGCGCCACCGGCTCACGCCGTCGCGACCGGCCCCGCCACCCCCGGAAACCCGGCGCTGCGCAGCACCCGCCTGCCCGCGTCCACCGCGAACACCTCGCAGTTCTCGCGGGCCGCCGCCCACGCGACACCCTCCGCGCCGAGGGCGAACGCCGCCGTCGCGACCGTGTCCGCCTCCGTCAGGGTCGGCGCCACCACGGTCAGGCTGCGGAGGCCGGTCGCGGGGCGGCCGGTGCGGCCGTCGAGGATGTGGTCGCCGCGTTCGTAGCGGGCGGAGGTCGCCACGGCCCGGTCCGTGACGTCCAGGACGGTGCAGAGCCGGTCGGTGCGCTCGGGATGGCGTACGCCCACGCGCCAGGGGCCGCCGGAGGCGATCACGTCGCCGCCGGCGTTGAGGCAGAAGCGCCTCGCACCGGCCGCCGACAGCAGGTCCGCCCCCTTCTGCACCGACCAGCCCTTCACCACGGCGCAGGGGTCGAGGCGGCGGCCCGGGAGGCGGACGTCGAAGGCGCCCCCGGTCGCGATCCGGTACTCCTCGCACAGGTCCAGGACCTCCCGGAGCCCCGGACTCGGCGCGCGCACCTCGCCCCGGTCCAGCCGTGACACCTCGCTGTCGGGGCGGAACGGGCTGAACCGCGCGTCGGCCTCGCGCAGCCAGGCGAACAGGTCGTCCACCGGCGCCCCGGGGAAGTCCTCGTCGTCGATGAGCACCGACACCGGGAACCCCATGACGTGCTCGACGCGGCGCATGCCGTCAGCCCCTCGCGTCGAGGGCGGCCTGGAGCGACTCCTTGTAGCCGTCGCTGGTGACCGTCGCGCCGGACACCGTGTCGATGTCGGCGCTCTGCGCCCGGAGGGTCTCCTCGATCAGCTGCGGCACGGCGGCCGTGGTCTGCGGATGGTCCGGCTGCCGGAGCATGCGCACCGAGGCGATCTCGTCGCCGTCGAAGGTGACCTCGACCTGGACCGGGCCCTTCTCGGTGTCGACGGTGGATCCCGACACCACCGTGGAGGTGGTGCCGCCCGACGACGAGACCGAGGGCGTCGAGGCGGGCGCCGAGGCGGCCGGGGACGACCCGGCGTCGTGCGAGGGGTCGTAGCGCCAAAGGGGGATCAGGCCCGCGACGCTCAGGACGAGGACGGGTACGGCTCGCTTCACGACAGTCTCCTCGTCATCCGGCCAGGCTGAAGCGTTCGAAGTGGGTCTGCGGCCCCGGCACGCCCAGCTCGCGCAGGCTGCCGAGGACGGCGTTCATCATCGGCGGCGGACCGCACAGGTAGACGTCCCGGTCGGCGATGTCCGGCACCAGCCGGGCCAGTTCCCTCGGCGCCAGCCGGTCGGGCACGGGCGGGCCGGTGACCAGGTGCAGCTCGGCGCCCCGGGCGAGCGCGAGGTCGCGCAGTTCGTCGAGGAGGACGGCGTCCCGTTCGGTGGACACCCGGTAGATCACGACCGTGTGACCGTGCAGTTCCTCCAGCAGGGCCCGGATCGGCGTGACACCGACGCCACCCGCGATGAGCACGGCGTCGGGCCGGGTGCGGTGCAGGGCGGTGAAGGCGCCGTAGGGGCCCTCGGCGAACACGCGCGTGCCGACCTTCAGATGCCGCAGGGCCGCGCTGCCGTCACCGGCCCGCTTGGCGGTCAGACGCAGCGTACGGCCGTCGGGGGCGGCGGACAGGGAGAACGGGTTCGCCTGCCACCAGCGGTCCTTCGTCAGGAACCGCCACAGGAAGAACTGCCCGGCCCGGGCGGGCAGCCGGTCCAGGTCACGGCCCGTGATGTAGACCGACACGACGTCGTCGCTCTCGGGCACGACCGCCGTCACCCGGAGCCGGTGGCGGAGGTTGCGCCACAGCGGCAGCACCAGCCGGCCGGCGCACACCGAGGCCAGGGCCAGACCCCACACGCCGTACCAGTAGGCCGTCGCCACCGGCGACGAGGCGAACGTCGTCCCCGCGGCGACCTGGTGCGTGAACGCCAGCACCACCGCCACATAGGTGTACAGGTGGATGAAGTGCCAGGTCTCGTACGCCAGCCGGCGCCGGGCGTAGCGGGCCGAGACCGCGCCGACCACCAGGATGATCGCCAGGGCGACGATCGCCCTCAGCACACCCTCGACGGTCTCGGCGAGGTCCACCAGCTGGTTCACCGGGTCCAGCGAGGAGGATTGGGCGTAGCCGAAGACGATGAACACGGCGTGCGACAGCAGCAGCCACAGCACCGAGAAGCCGGTCCAGCGGTGGAAGGACGTCAGCCGGTCCATGCCGATCCGCCGGTCGAACCACGGCAGCCGCGCCACCAGAAGCAGCTGGAACGCCATCAGCAGCGCCGCGTACAGGCCGGTCAGCCGGCCCAGCACGATCAGCGCGTTCGAGGCGAAACCCGCCTGCGCGAAGAACACGGCCACGACCGCGGCGTTCGCCAGCAGCACCGCGTACAGGCCCGTGCGGCCCACCACCGAGGGGCGCACGCCCGGGTGGGTCGCCACGGGGGGTTGTCGGAGGGTCGTCATGGTCGGCAGCTCCTTGATCGGCTCCTGGGACACCGAGCTTGGCGCGGGGGAGCTGTCGGGAAGCTGTCGCCGGACTTTCGAGTTTCTATCGATCCGGCGGCCAGGGGGCACGCGGCTATGGCGGTCCGGGAGCCGTGCAGCACTATGAGCCCGTGGAGAAAGTACGACTTCTCGTCGTCGACGACGACCCGCCCATCGCCGATCTCGTCGCGACCGTCGCCCGCTACGAGGGCTGGGAGGCGGTCACGGCGTACACCGGTGAGGACGCGCTGCAGCGGGCCGCCGAGTTCCACCCGGACATCGTGGTGCTGGACCTGATGCTGCCCGGCGTGGACGGTTTCGGCGTCCTGGACCGGCTGCGCGCCTCCGGCACGATGGTGCCGGTGGTGTTCCTCACCGCGCGCGACGGCGTCGCCGACCGGGTCGCCGGCCTCACCCGCGGTGGCGACGACTACCTGGTCAAGCCGTTCGCCGTGGAGGAGCTGATGGCTCGGCTGCGGACCGTGCTGCGGCGCAGCGCCGGACCCGCCTTCCAGCGGTCCGTGCTCCGGGTCGGCGACCTCACGATGGACGAGGACACCCGTCAGGTGCGGCGCGGCGCGCGGCTGCTGTCGCTGACCCCGACCGAGTACGAGGTGCTGCGCTACCTCCTGCGCAAGTCGCCCACCGTGCTCACCAAGGCGCAGATCCTCGACCACGTGTGGGAGTACGGCTTCGGTGGCCGCTCCAACGTCGTCGAGCTGGTCGTCAGCCGGCTGCGCCGCAAGCTCGACGAGACCGACGAGGGCGGCGCGCCCCTGATCCACACCGTGCGCGGCTTCGGGTACGTGCTGCGGCAGGCCGCCGAGTGATCGCCCGGCTGCGCCGGGCCTACCGCCGCATGCGGCTGGGCACCCGGCTGGCCCTCGGCCTCGGCGCCCTGTCCCTGGTCGTGTTCGCCGTCGTCGGCACGGCCCTGACCACCTCCATGCGGGACTACCTGTCGGCCCAGCTCGACACCCAGCTCGCGCAGGCCCAGATCGCCCAGTCCAAGAGCATCGCGGACTACGGCACCCTCTCGGGCAAGAAGTACTACAGCTGGTTCTACGCCGTGTACGACGTCTCGGACGGCACGCCCGAGCTCCGCAGGCCCGAGGACCCGGCCGATCTGCCGAAGGACGTCGACGACTTCACCTCCCTGGCCCGGGCGCAGACCGCGGCGCACACCGAACTCCTGCGCACCGAGCACCTCCGGGGCGCCGGCTCCTACCGGCTGCGCGCCTGCCAGGTCGAGCCCGGCGTGGTCCTGGTCAGTGCCGCGCCCCTGGAGGACATCGAGGACACGGTCGGTCAGCTGATCACCCTTCAGGTCGTCACCTTCGCCCTCGCGCTGCTCGCCCTGGTCGTGTTCGGCCGGCGGATGCTGCGCCGCGGTCTGAAGCCGCTCAGCGACATGGCGTCCACCGCGCACGGCATCGCCTCGCACGACCTGACCGAGTCGGCGGCCCGGCTGCCGCTGCGCGCCGACGGCCGGGACGGCGGGCCCGAGGTGGACGAACTGCGCACCGCCTTCAACACGATGCTGGAGCACATCGACGACTCCCTGGCCGTGCGCGCCGAGGCCGAGCAGCGGCTGCGCCGCTTCGTCGCCGACGCCTCGCACGAGCTGCGCACCCCGCTGATGTCGGTGCGCGGTTACGCCGACCTCTTCCAGTACGCCGCCGCCAACGCCCCGGGGGAACGCGACCGGCACCTGGCCCGGCTGCGCGCCGAGGCCGCCCGGATGGGCATCCTCCTGGACGACCTGCTGCTGCTCGCCCGGCTGGACGCCGCGGAGGTGGAGGCGCCGCTGCGGTTGCAGGACGCCGACCTGGTGGAGCTCGTGGGCCAGGCCGCGGACGCCTTCCGCGCGGGCCGCCCGGACCATCCGCTGACGGTCCTCGCGGGTCCGGGGCCGGTGCTGCTGCCGATGGACCCGCTGCGCATCCGGCAGGTCGTCGACAACCTCCTGACCAACGCCGCGGTGCACACCCCGGCGGGCACCAGGGTGTCGGTGGAGGTGGCCGTCGCGCCCGGCGCCGCCGAGGTGCGGGTCGCCGACACCGGGCCGGGCATCCCGCCCGACGACCGGGCCCGGGTCTTCGACCGCTTCTACCGCGTCGACAAGGCCCGCAGCCGCGACCGCGGCGGCAGCGGGCTCGGTCTCGCGGTCGCTCACTCGCTGGTGCGCGCCCACGGCGGCCGCATCGAGCTGACCAGCACGCCGGGGACAACGGTGTTCACCGTGCGCCTGCCCGTGAAGGACGTACGCCCTGCGGGCCGGTGACAGGCGCCCTCTAGACTTCGACCGGAAACAGCCCGTACGACCATGGCCAACGCTTCCGCCAACCCGAAGGGCTCCGGCGCCTTGATACGGATCGAATCAGTCACCAAGCGCTATCCGGACGGCACGGTGGCTGTCGACCGGTTGTCCCTGGAGATACCCGACCGCTCGATCACCGTCCTCGTCGGCCCCTCGGGCTGCGGCAAGACGACCACCCTGCGGATGATCAACAGGATGGTCGAACCGAGCGAGGGCACGATCCTCCTCGACGGCGAGGACATCCAGCGCCGCCCCGTCACCACCCTGCGCCGGTCCATGGGCTACGTCATCCAGAACGCCGGCCTCTTCCAGCACCGCACGATCCTCGACAACATCGCCACCGTGCCCCGCGTGCTCGGCTGGGGCAAGCAGAAGGCCCGGGCCCGGGCCGCCGAGCTGATGGAGCGGGTGGGCCTCGACGCCGCGCTCGCCAAGCGGTACCCGTACCAGCTCTCCGGCGGCCAGCAGCAGCGCGTCGGCGTGGCCCGGGCGCTCGCCGCCGACCCGCCCGTGCTGCTCATGGACGAGCCGTTCTCCGCGGTCGACCCGGTGGTGCGCAAGGGACTCCAGGACGAACTGCTGCGCATTCAGGACGAGTTGGGCAAGACCATCGTCTTCGTCACCCACGACATCGACGAGGCGATCAAACTCGGCACGATGGTCGCCGTGATGCGCGAGGGCGGTCACCTCGCCCAGTACGCGCCCCCGGCCGAGCTGCTGTCCAACCCCGCCGACGCCTTCGTCGAGGACTTCCTCGGAGCCGACCGCGGCATCCGGCGGCTGTCGTTCTTCCCCTCCGCCGAACTCCCGCTGACCACCGGCCCGGTGATCGGTGTGGACGCCACCGCCGAGCAGATCACCGCCCCGGGCGCCGCCTGGCTCCTGGTCACCGACGGCGAGGGAAGGCCCCTCGGCTGGGCCGAGCCGGACGACCTGACGGCGGGTGCCATCGACCCCGCCCGGCTCCTGCCGCACGGCCGGCCCTTCGTCCCCGGCACCGACTCCCTGCGGGCCGCCCTCGACTGCGCCGTGCTCTCCCCGTCCGGCTGGGCCGTCGCCGTGGACGACGCGGGCCGGGTGACCGGCGTAGTCGCGCAGCAGACCATCGGCGAGGCCATCCGCAGCGCCCACGCCGCCGGCCACGCCGAGGTGGCCGAGGTCGCGTCGTGAACGGCTTCTTCGACATCCCGAGCGACCTCCAGCACAGCTACGCCGGCCTGATCGGACTGCATCTGCGCGAGGCCCTGCTGCCCGTCCTGGCCGGACTGCTGCTCGCCCTGCCGCTCGCCCAGCTCTGTGTCCGCTTCCGCTGGCTGTACCCGCCGGTGCTCGGCGCGACCACCATCCTCTACGCCGTCCCCTCGCTGGCCTTCTTCGTGGTCCTCATCGACTACACCGGCCAGACCGAGCTGACCGTGATGATCCCGCTGGCCGTGTACAGCCTCGTGGTGCTCGTCCCGGCCATCGTCGACGGGGTGCGGTCCGTGCCGCAGGAGACCCTGGCCGCGGCCACCGCCATGGGGTTCGGACCCGTACGGCGTTACGTGCAGGTGCAGTTGCCGATCGCCGTGCCGGCCATCATCGCCGGGCTCAGGGTCGCCACCGTCTCCAGCATCTCCCTGGTCAGCGTCGGCACGCTCATCGGCAACCAGGGCGCCCTCGGCAACCTGCTCGCCGACGCGCAGAAGTACGACCGGCCCGAGCTGGCCGTGAACTCCGTGATCACGACGGCCGTCCTGGCCATCCTGTGCGACGCCCTGCTGGTGCTGCTCCGCGTCGTGCTGACCCCGTGGATGCCCAACGGCACCCGCCGGCGCCCGAAGCCGAGCACACGGCAGCAGCTGCCCGCCCCCCAGGACGTGACCCGGTGAACGTACTGAACTTCGTCAACGCCTTCTTCAGCGACAGCGCCCACTGGCACGGCTACGACGGCATCCCGCAACGCCTGCTCGAACACGTCCAGTACTCGGCCCTGGCCCTGGCCCTCGCCGCCGCGATCGGGCTGCCCGTCGGCCTGCTGACCGGGCACACCGGGCGGGGCGGCAACGCCCTCGCGTTCATCGCCACCGCCGCCCGCGCGCTGCCCAGTTTCGGTCTGCTGGTGCTGATCGTCATCATGATGGGCTTCGGCCTGCTGCCCGTGATGATCCCCCTGGTCGTCCTCGCCGTGCCGCCGATCCTGGTGACCACTTATGAAGCGGTTCGCACCGTCGACCCGTCCCCGGTGGACGCCGCGCGCGGCATGGGCATGCACGAGTCGCGGATCCTCTTCCAGGTCGAACTGCCGGTCGCCCTGCCGCTGATCCTGAGCGGACTGCGCTCGGCGGCCATCCAGATCGTGTCGACGGCCACCATCGCCGCGTACGTCAGCCTGGGCGGCCTCGGCCGCTACATCGTCGACGGGCTCTACCAGCGCGACTACGAGAAGGTCGTCGGCGGCGCCACCCTGGTGGCCGTCCTGGCCCTCGTCACGCTCGCGCTGTTCTGGGCGGCGGGCCGGGTGGCCGTGTCGCCGGGGGTGCGCAGACGCTGAGACCGCGCTGACGCCGAGACCCGGCGCCGGGTCTGTAACAAACCGTGACCAGGGCGCTCTTGACTGATCACAAAGCGGCTGGATTGGATCGTCGAATGACTTTCACCGCGAAGAGCAGCAGGTCCAGGACGAGGCACACCAGCGCGGCGGCCGTCGCGCTCACCGCCGCTGCGGCGCTGCTCGCGGGCTGTTCGTCCGGCGACTCCTCCGACAACCCCCTGGAAGGCGAGAAGGCGAAGGCCGGCACCGTCGTGGTCGGCTCCAACAACTTCGCCGAGAGCACCCTGCTCGCCGACATCTACGGCGAGGCACTCAAGGCCAAGGGCCTCAAGGTCTCGTACAAGCACAACATAGGCAGCCGTGAGACGACGTACGGGCTGATGAAGAACGGCTCCGTCACCGTGCTGCCCGAGTACAACGGCTCGCTGCTGGCCTACCTGGACCCGAAGGCCGAGCAGAAGTCCGCCGAGGCGGTGAACGAGGCCGTCAAGGCCAAGCTGGACAAGAAGCTGACCCTGCTCCAGTCGTCTCCGGCCGAGGACAAGGACTCGGTCAGCGTCAACGCCGAGACCGCGAAGAAGTACAAGCTCACCTCCTCCTCCACCCTCGCCGACCTCAAGGAGGCCGCCCCGGACCTGGTGATCGGCGGTTCCCCCGAGTTCCAGACCCGGCAGCAGGGCCTCAAGGGCCTGAAGAGCGTGTACGGCCTGGAGTTCAAGTCCTTCAAGGCGCTCGACGCGGGCGGCCCGCTGACCCAGGCGGCGCTGACCAGGAACACCGTCCAGGCCGCGGACATCTTCACCACGGACCCGACCATCGTGAAGGAGAAGTTCGTCGTCCTGAAGGACCCGGAGAACCTCTTCGGGTTCGCCAACGTGACGCCGCTGGTCAACAAGAGCGGCCTCCCGCAGAAGGGCGTCGACGCACTCGACGCCGTCTCCGCCAAGCTGGACACCAAGACGCTCCTGGAGCTCGACGCGCAGGTGCAGCTGGAGAAGAAGGACCCGCTGGACGTGGCGACGGCGTGGCTGAAGTCGGCGGGCCTGAACTGACCGTCGGCTGACCACCGGACCCGGGCGGCGACAACCGCCCGGTCCCGGCACTCCCGGCGGCCGGCCCCTACGGCTGCACCGCCGACGCGATGAGCTGGTCGAGCAGGGCGATCAGCACGTCCCGGCACGACTCCCGGTTCCGGGCGTCGCACAGCACCACCCGCACGTGCTCCGGCACCGCGAGCGCCTCCCTGATGTCCTCCGGCGGATACGGGTGTTCGCCGTGGAAGCCGTTGACCCCGACGACGAACGGGATCTTCCGGCGCTCGAAGAAGTCGATCGCCGCGAAGCTGGACTTTGGCCGGCGGACGTCGACCAGGACCACCGCGCCGAGCGCGCCGAGCGCCAGGTCGTTCCACATGAACCAGAACCGCTGCTGCCCCGGCGTGCCGAACAGGTACAGCACCAGCTCCCGGCTGATGGTGATCCGGCCGAAGTCCAGGGCCACGGTGGTGGCCCGCTTCTCCTCGATGCCGTCCAGGTCGTCGACGCCCAGACCGGCCATGGTCAGGGGCTCCTCGGTGCGCAGCGGGACGATCTCGCTCACCGACCCGACCATGGTGGTCTTGCCGACGCCGAAGCCCCCGGCGATGAGGATCTTGACCGTGTCGGGTGCCGAAGACGCGTCGGTGGCAAGGTCAGAGCCGGCCAAGGCCGTCCCTCACTTTCTGCAGCAGGTCCAGGTCCGGAGTGGTACGGGAGACGGGGCGCGGCGGGCGGACGGTGATGCGGCCCGCCTCCAGCAGGTCGCACAGCAGGATGACGACCACGCTCACCGGCAGGTCGAGCCGGGCGGCCAGCTCCGCCACGGCGACCGGCTCCGCGCAGAGCCGGAGGATCCGGGAGTGCTCGGGCTGGCACCGGGCCACCGTGACGGGCGGCGGATCGACCGCCGTGACCGTCGAGATGAGCGTGAAGTCGGCGCGGCTGGGCCGGGTCCGCCCCCCGGTCAGAGCGAACGGCCGGACGAGCCGCCCCGCCGGATCACCTACTTCCACCTCACACGCCGGGATCGACGACGGGGCCGGCCGTGCCCCGCGGTGCCGCGCTGAGGTGCTCGCCGATCTTCTTCACCAGCATGTTCATCTGGTACGCCACCACCCCGACGTCCGCGCCCGGCCCGGTCAGCACGACCAGATGCGCACCGGGACCGGCGGAGGTCAGGATCAGATAGCTGTTGGCCATCTCGATGAGCGCCTGGCGCACCGGACCACCCCGGAAGTCCATGCTGACGCCCTTGCTGAGGCTCATCAGCCCGGACGCGGTCGCCGCGAGCCGCTCGGCGTCGTCGCGCAGGAATCCGGTGGACTTGCTGACCACCAGGCCGTCCTCGGAGAGCACCACGGCCTGGTTCACGTCGGCGACGCGCTCCACGAGGCCGGTCAGCAACTGGTCGAGCTGGGTGTGCGTGGCAGGGATGGGGCGTGTCATGGGGGTGTCCTTCGTCAGCGGTCGGCGGGCGGAGTCGAGGGGACGGGGCCGGCGGCCTGCCGGGGTACCGCGGCCGCCTCCTCGTCGTGGGGCGGCTCGGCGTCGTCGTCACGGGCCCGGAGCGTGCCGCGCTGGAAGCCGGCCAGGGAGGACGCGGCGGCTTCCGCGGTGAAGTCGTCGAGGGAGCCGTCGTCCTCGACCGGCGCGGACTCCTCGCGCAATTCCTCCACCAGGCTGGTCTGCGGCACCCGGCGCGGGAGCGGGGCGAGACCGTCCCGGCGGGGGACGACCTCGCGCGGGGCGGACGGTACGGCGGCGGAGGTGCGGGCCGTGACGAGGGGCCAGGGCTCGCGGGCGGACCCGGCGGCGCGTGCGGCTTCCCCTTCGGTTCCCCCGTCCGTTCCCCCTCCGGTCGTCCCCCGGGCGTCGGCACGCTGCGGCGACCCGTTCGGCTCGGACTCCGGCGCACCCCGTCCGTCCACCGCCGCCAGCCCGTCCTCAGGGGTGTCGCCGTCCTTCGCCCCGCCGTCCCCGCTCTCCCGCACCACGATCTCGTGCGGCATCAGCACGATGGCCGTGGTCCCGCCGTACGGCGAGGAGCGCAGGGTGACGGCGATGCCGTGCCGGTGGGCCAGCTGGGCGATCACGAACATGCCGAGGCGCAGGTCGTCGGCGAGCGCCACCACGTCGAACTGCGGGGGCACCGCCAGCTGTTCGTTGAAGGACGTGTAGTCCTCCTCCGACATGCCGAGGCCGCGGTCCTCGACCTCGACGGCCAGGCCCTTGGCCACCATCCCGGCCCGTACCGTGACGGGGCTCGGAGCGGGGGAGTACGCGGTCGCGTTGTCGATGAGCTCGGCCAGCAGGTGGATGACGTCGGCGACCGCGGGCGGCGCGACGCACACCTCCTCCTCGGTGAGCACCTCCACCCGCTGGTACTCGGCGACCTCCCCGACCGCGCTGCGCAGGATGTCCATGAGGGCGACCGGCTCGGTCCAGCTGCGGCCGGGCCGTTCGCCGCTGACGATCACGAGGTTCTCCTCGTAGCGGCGCAACTGGCTGGCCGTGGAGTCCAGTTCGTACAGGCCCTTGAGGATGTCGGGGTCGGTGTGCTCGCGCTCCAGCGTGTCGAGCTTGCTCAGCTGGAGGTTGACCAGGTTCTGGCTCTGCCGGGCTATGCCCAGGATGATCTTCTGGAAGCCGCGGCGGGTGTCGGCGAGTTCGACCGCGGTGTGCACGGCCGTGCGCTGAGCGGTGTTGAACGCCCGGGCCACCTGGCCGAGTTCGTCATGGCCGTAGTCCAGCTCGGGCGTCGCCGACTCCGGGTCGACCGTCTCGCCCCGGTCCAGCCGTGCCACCACGTCGGGCAGCCGCTCCTGCGCGAGGCTGACGGCGGCCCGGCGCAGGCCGCGCAGCCGCCGGGACAGCGAGCGGGTGATGCGCCACGACATGCCGACGCACAGCAGCAGCGCGAGCAGCCCGCCGGTGCTCAGCAGCGCCGCCTTGAGCAGCAGGGCGTCGGCCTTCTCGGCACTGCGCTCCAGCAGCCCCGCCGTCTGCCGCTCGATGAGGCTCGCGTACTGGTCGGACAGTGTGTCCATGGCGGCGGACCACCGCTTTTGCGCGTCCGGCAGGGCGATCCGGTCGGCGGAGGCGGTCGCGTTGCGGGACGCCAGCACCTGGTCCTCGACGGACTGCAGCGTCTGCCACTCGCGGCTCGCCAGGATCTGCTCGGTCTGCGCCTTGGCGTCGCCCGTCAGCTGCGGCACGACCTGGTCCTGGACCAGCCAGCGCCGGGTGTTGACCAGCTCCGTGAACCGCGTCCACGCCTTGTCGTCCAGGTGCCCGGTCGGCCAGGCCAGTGTCAGCTGCGCGTCCTCCCGGGAGACCAGCTCCGCCGCGTGCTCGAGGCCGATCAGCGGACCGGCCTGCGAGGTGAGGTCGCCGTCGTCGACCTGGGACAGCTCCTGGAAGGCGTGGATCTGGTCGTCGATGATCGACGAGTACTGGTCCAGCGCCTGCTGGGGGGTGATGTCGGTCGGGTTGTCCACCTGGTCCCGGTAGTACTCCAGGCTGCCCACCGAGCCCAGCACCGAGTACAGCCGGTCGGATATGCGCGAGGGCGCCTTCTCGATCGCGTCGGCCTGCCCGACCAGCTTGGCGACCGCCTTGTCGGTCTGAGCGCGCTGCGTGTCGAGGGCGGCCCGCGAGCCCTTCGGTGTGGCCAGCCAGGCGGCCGACAGGCTGCGCTCCCGCTGCAGTGCCAGCGTCGCTTCGGTGCCCATGGCACCGGTCGACCGGCTGAGGTCCGTCTGGTCGCGCAGCCGGAGGCCCTCCGAGAACATCTGGATCGTCGTCACGCCCCAGATGGCGGCGAGGGTGACGCTGGGCACGAGGGCCAGGAGCACCAGGGAGAGGCGGATGGAACCGAGACGGCGCCGGGCACCTGTCCGTCGAGACATCGTCGTCCTAGGGCGATCAGCGGGGGGTGGTGCCGTCCCTGGCACGGCACATGGGATGGGCAGGATGTTATCCGTACAAGTGGACGTGCGCGCCGGGCCTGACCGAATCTTTGGCGACACCGTCACAGGAAGGGTCCGGTCACCGGGTTCCGGCGGCCGCGAACCGCGCCACGGCGGACACGTTCGACCTCGTCACGAAGGCGGGTCCGGTGAGCACCGGGGCCGTTCCGCCGCCGCTGACGTTGCCGTTGGTCCGGTACAGCCACAGGGCGTCCACCGCGAGGTAGCCCTGCAGATAGGGCTGCTGGTCCACGGCGAACCGCACATCGCCGTTCTTGACCGCTTTCACCAGGTCCTTGTTCAGGTCGAAGGTGGCGACCTTCGACCGGCTGCCGGACTGCCGCACGGCCTCGACGGCACTGAGCCCGTACTGGGCGCCCAGGGTGACGACCTCGTCGATGCTCGAGTCCTGCCTCAGCCGGGCGGCGATCGTGGCGGTCACCGCTTTCATGTCACTGCCGTCCACGTACAGGTTGTCGGTGTCGCCCCGGAAGGTCTTGCGCACACCGGCGCAACGGGCCTCCAGCGCGACGTTGCCCCGCTCGTGCACCACGCACAGGGCGTGCTTGGCCCCCAGGTCGTCCAGCTTGTCGCCGACGGCCCGGCCCGCGACGGACTCGTCCTGGCCGAAGTACTCCAGGAGCCCGGTCGGACGCCAGGCGTCGATACCGGAGTTGAGTCCGACGACGGGAATGCCGGCCGCCTTGGCCTGGGCGACCGGACCGCGCATCGCCGCCGGCTTGGCCAGGGTCACCGCGATGCCGTCGGCCCTGTCGCGGACGGCGTCACGCACCAGATCGGCCTGCGCGGCCGGGTCCGCGTCACCGACGTACGTCAGGTCGACGCCGTCCTTGGCCGCCGCGGCCTCGGCGCCCCTGCGCACCAGGTCCCAGAAGGCGTCGCCCTCGCCGCCGTGCGTCACCAGGGTGACCCTCATGCCGTCGCCCGATCCGCCCGCTCCGTCCGCTGCGTCGCCGGTCGCGCCGAGGGCGGAGCAGCCTGACACCAGCAGGCACAGGGCGGAGGCCAGGGCCGCGACACGAAGGCGTCTGACGGAGGTGTGCGGCGGGGGAGGAGTGTTCATGAGGGGCGGACCTCGCTGTGCGGCCGAGCAAGAGCAGGGTGAGAGTGCAGGCGGGGCCGCAGGTGCACCGGACGCATGACTCTCGCTGGCCCGGAGCCAACCGTGTGTGACCACTGGTCGTCAAGTGAGCAGCCACATGCCGTGAGTTGACGCTGCCGCATCGTGATGATCTGTCCGGCCGGTCGAACGACCGGCGGCCGCGGATACTCTCACCTCGGCTTTCCATACCGTCCGTGCGGTTCGGTCACCCGTACGGACCGGCCTGAGGAGAAGGAATCGCTTGCCGGCGGGCGAGTGGCGCGACCCGTTCAGCCAGGGCCGCGCCAGGGGGTCGAGGATCACTGACCCGATTCAGGCGGTCCGGCCGGCCTCCCGCTCCAGGGGCCGCGCCACGGCCTTCGCGGCCCTGGCCTCCTTCCGGCGACGCCTGCGGCTGACACGGGGTTCCTGGTCCGGGAGCCAGCCGAAGGCGAGGCAGCTGCCGACCACGCCCAGGAGCAGGCCGATGAAGAAGCCGCCCAGGTTGGAGGTCAGCCAGGTGCCCAGGGAGACCAGCACCCCGATGACCGAGTAGAACAGGCGCTGGGCGGGGTTGACGAGGATCAGCACGCCGCACAGCAGCATCACCACCGGCAGCAGGTAGCCGGCCAGGCCCTGCATGCCGACGTGCAGGATGACGTCCAGCGACGCCTTCAGTGTGAGCAGGACCTCCGCCCCGCCGAGGGCGAGCAGCAGCCCGCCCCAGAACGGACGGCCGGCCCGCCACCGTCGGAAGGCGAGCCGGACCCCCTCGCGCGGACCCCGCGGCATCAGCAACCCGACCCGCTGAAGCCCAGCTTCAGACCGGGCAGCTTGAACACACCCGCGGTCGTGGCGTAGTTGGTCTGCCGCAGGTTGGCGATGTGCACGGTGTCGGACTGCTGGCTGAACACACCCTTGGGCCCGCGGCCGTTGGGCCCGGCCTTGTCGAGCGTGCTGGCGTCGTTGCCGATCTCGATGTTGTTGAAGGCGGCGTCGCCGGTCAGCTCGGTCGAGTCGGTCGTCAGGTCGCTGGCACGGACCTTCTGCGACCCCTCACCCGCCCTGATGACCAGGTTGGTGCCGCCCAGGTCGACGCTCTGGCACAGCTTGGAGAGCGTCGCGTTCTTGATCACGGACGTGACGACCAGCACCTGACCGCCGGTGTCACCCGCGTTGGGGCTGCCCTCGGCCATCTCGTCCAGGCCGCCGAACTGTGCGAAGCCGGTGCCGTCCAGCTCGGTCGCGGTGACCGTGAACGGCATGCCGGAGATGGCGAACTGCACCCCCAGCGCCCCTTGGGCGGTGAGGACCGCGAGGCCCGCGGCGGCCAGGGTGGCCGGCACCGCCATCACCGCGGCCCGGCGCGCCCGGACCCGCCCGCGTCGCGCGGGAGCGGCACTGGCGTCCGGGGCGGCGGCGCCGTCCGGTCTTTCGGGGGTGTGCTCGGCGGAGGAGGTCATGTCTGCTCCAGGTACGGGTGGGTGCGGATCGGACGTCGGTGGCACGTTGCCCTGGCGCGGACATCGACCGCGTGCGTACGTCTCCCGCAACTCCCGTCGGTTGCAAGGGCTTTCTCGTTACGCCGCAGTGGCCATCGGTGAAGTTACCGGCGGTTACATGAAGGGTCAAGGGAAGTGTGAACAAAGGGTGTTCCTTGTGTGCCGCCGGTGAGCCGCCCCCCTCCCGAAAGACTCAGCTCGCTGACAACTCCCTTGCAACGCCTTGACGTTGACGGAGGCGCAGGTCTACAACTCTCCTCGTCCCACCGGATCCGTGGCGCCGGATCCGCCACGCGGCACGTCCCCGTGTCCCGGACCCGCCCGTCCCGGTACGGGCATCTCGTCACCCGGTGCGTCCGCACGGGCTTTCCACGCCCGAGTCCCCCCGCCACGGCATGGCCGCCTTCCCCGGAGC
>NZ_JAIGQA010000068.1:0-35221 GCF_019733245.1 Streptomyces sp. WAC04114 | reverse complement strand
GGTCGCCTGTGTGTCGGCGGGCGTGGCCGGGCCGTTCGGCTCCGGTGCCGGGGTGGGCTCTTCAGGGGTGAAGGGGCGCTCGTCCGTGGGCTGTTCGTCGGCGGGGGTCGGCTCGCCGGCCCGGGCCGCAGGCCCCGCGTGGCGCTCGGCCGACTCGTCGTTGCCGGACCGCGGCCGCCCGCGCCCGCCGCTCTCGTCCACCGGTTTCCCCTCGATCGAAGCGTCTCCCGCGCCTGCCGGTCGGGAGGTCTCGAGTCGATGGTATGCGTCCGTCGCGGTGCGTTCCGCCTCGGCACCCCTGTGTTTCCCGTACGTCGACTTCCTCTCCCGGCTTCCCCCGCGGAACACGGCTGGGTCACTGTCAGTGGTGAGCCGTATGGTCTGGGGCATGGAGACGAGCACCGAGGGCGCGCCGCGGCCCGACAGCGGCCGGGCCGCGGCGGAGGAACCGCCGGTCCCGGCCGGGCCCGCGGAGACGGCAATGGAGACGGCGGCGGACGCGCAGACGGCGGCGGAGGCGGCGGCCGAGACCGCCGCCGTGAGCGACCTCGTGACCGGGAGCACCGCCATAGCGCCCGCCTCGCTGTCCCCCTCGCGTGCGAGTGACTTCATGCAGTGCCCGTTGCTCTACCGCTTCCGGGTCATCGACCGGCTGCCGGAGAAGCCGAGCGAGGCGGCGACCAGGGGCACGCTGGTGCACGCGGTCCTGGAGCGGCTCTTCGACGCCCCGGCCGCCGAGCGCACACCGCCGCGGGCGAAGTCGCTGATCCCCGGCCAGTGGGACCGGCTGCGCGAGACCCGGCCCGAGGTCGTGGAGCTGTTCGCCGACGATCCTGAGGGCGAGCGGCTGGCGCGCTGGCTGGGCGAGGCCGAGCAGCTCGTCGAGCGCTGGTTCACCCTGGAGGACCCCAGCCGTCTGGAGCCGGCCGAGCGGGAGCTGTTCGTCGAGACGGAGCTGGAGTCCGGGCTGCGGCTGCGCGGCATCATCGACCGGGTCGATGTGGCTCCCACGGGCGAGGTCCGGATCGTCGACTACAAGACGGGCAAGGCGCCCCGGCCCGAGTACTCCGAGGGCGCCCTGTTCCAGATGAAGTTCTACGCCCTGGTGGTGTGGCGGCTGAAGAACGTGATCCCCAGGCGGCTCCAGCTGGTCTACCTCGGCAGCGGCCAGGTGTTGACGTACGACCCGGTCCTCGCCGACCTGGAGCGGGTCGAGCGCAAGCTGCTGGCGCTGTGGGAGGCGATCCGGCTGGCCACCGAGACGGGTGACTGGCGGCCGCGCCCCACGAAGCTGTGCGGCTGGTGCGACCACCAGGCCCACTGCCCGGAGTTCGGCGGCACTCCCCCGCCCTATCCGCTGCCGGTCCGCGCGGCGGAGCTGCCGGTGCAGCCGGCGCCGGGTGAGGGCGGCTGAGTCGGGCGGGCCCGCGCAGGGCAGAATGGGGCCGGACTAGCGAAGGAGACTTACGTGGCCATCCGCGTCCTACTGGTCGACGACCAGCCGCTGCTCCGTACCGGCTTCCGGATGATCCTGGAGGCCGAGCAGGACATCGCGGTCGTCGGGGAGGCCGGTGACGGACTGCAGGCACTCGACCAGGTGCGTGCGCTTCAGCCCGATGTGGTTCTGATGGACATCCGCATGCCGCGGATGGACGGTGTGGAGGCGACCCGGCAGATCACCGGCCCCGGGCGGGACGGCCCGGCGAAGGTGCTGGTGCTGACGACCTTCGACCTCGACGAGTACGTGGTGGAGGCGCTGCGCGCCGGCGCCAGCGGCTTCCTGCTGAAGGACGCCCCGGCCAACGAGCTGGTGCAGGCGATCCGGGTCGTGGCCTCGGGCGAGGCGATGCTCGCGCCGAGCATCACGCGCCGGCTGCTCGACAAGTACGCCACGCATCTGCCTTCCGGTGAGGAGCCGGTGCCGGACACGCTGCACACGCTCACCGACCGCGAGGTCGAGGTGCTGAAGCTGGTGGCGCGCGGGCTGTCCAACGCGGAGATCGCCGCCGACCTGTTCGTCAGCGAGACCACCGTCAAGACGCACGTCGGGCATGTGCTGACCAAGCTGGGCCTGCGCGACCGCGTCCAGGCGGCGGTGTACGCGTACGAGAGTGGGCTGGTGCGCCCCGGCGCGCAGTAGCGGCCGCGAGCCGACATGCGTGAGGGCGCCCCCCGCCGAGCGGGGGGCGCCCTCTTCACGTCGGTGCGTCAGGCGTCCTTGCTGAGCTCCCAGAAGCGGAAGACCGTCGACGCGTCGAGGCAGTACTCCAGGCCGTAGACGCCGTCGCGGACGACCGCGTACTGCTTGGCCTGCCACACCGGCAGGACGGGGAGTTCGTCGGCGACGATGTCCTGCAGCTCCCCGAACTCCTTGTCCGTGGCGGCCCGGTTGGTGAGGGCGGCGGTGCGCGGGATGAGCGAACCGGTGATCGTGCCGTTGTCGTAGTTGTTGCTCAGCACGTTGCCCTTGCCGAAGAAGGGGGCCGTGAAGTTGTCGGCGTCCGGGTAGTCCGGCACCCAGCCCTTCACGTAGACGCCGTACTTGCCGGCGGCGATGTCCTTCTCGTACTGGCCGAAGGAGACGGACTTGACGTCGGCGTCGAACAGGCCGCTGGCGTTGAGCTGGCCGGCGATGGCGTTCAGCTCCTGGTCGGTCGCGGGGCCGTAGCGGGAGGGGGTCGACCAGAGGGTCAGCTTCACCTTGCCGGTGATGCCGTCCTCGCGCAGCGCGGCCTGGGCCTTCGCCTTGGACGGGCGGGCGCCGTAGGTGTCGAAGAAGGCCGTGTTGTGGCCCGCGATACCGGCCGGGATGATCGAGTACAGCGGGGTGGCGGTGCCCTGGTAGACGTCCTTGATGAGGGCTTCGCGGTCGAGCAGGTGGGCGATGGCCTTGCGGACGCCGAGTTTGCCGGCGACCGGGTCGTCCATGTTGAACACCAGGTGCTGGACTTCGGCGCTGCTGCCCTCGACGACCTCGACGCCGGTGCCGTCGTCGGCCTTCTCGGTGTCGGCGATGTCGCCCGCGGTGAGACCGCGGTAGGCGATGTCGACGTCCCCGTTCTGGATGGCCTGCTTCAGGGCCGTCTGGTCGCCGTCGAAGAACTTGAGCGTCACGCCGGTGTTGTTCACCTCGGCGGTGCCCTTGTAGTTCTCGTTGACGGAGAAGACCGCCTGGCCGTCGTCGAACGAGTCGAGCTGGTAGGGGCCGGAGCCGACCGCCTCGCCGTCCTTGCGGAGCCCGTCCGCGTCGTACTCGCCGTGGTGGACGATGGAGCCGGCGCCGGAGGCGATCTTGCTCGGGAAGGTGGCGTCGGCCGTGTTGAGGCGGAAGACGACCGTCTTGTCGTCCGGCGTCTCGACCTTGTCCAGCATGGGGAACATGATCGCGGGCCCGTCGGGGTCGTTGATCTTCAGCATGCGGTCGAAGGAGAACTTGACGTCCTCGGAGGTGAGCGCGTCACCGTTGCTGAACTTGAGGCCGTCCTTGAGCGTGCACTTGTAGACCGTGGTCTGCGTGTCCGTGAACGCGCAGCTCTCCGCGGCCTCCGGCTGCGGTTCCGTGGCGCCCTTGGGGAAACTCAGCAGGGACTGGAAGACGTTGTTGAACAACAGCCAGGAGCCGGGGTCGTAGCCGGAGGCCGGGTCCGTGGCCAGGACGTCGTCGGACATCCCCACCACCACGTTGGAGCCGTCCCCCGCGGAATCTCCACTCTCCGTGCCACAGCCGGTCAGCAGTCCGGAGGCGAGGCCAGCCACGATGGGCAGGACCGGCCACTGGTTGCGTATCTTCACGTGTGTGCCTTGTCGTCGGTTCTCGAGAACTCCCGGAGCATGTCTCTGGCTCCGGGGCACGGCTCCCCAGGGGCCGCGGTCACAGGCCCCGGGGATCCAGCGGGTGCGTCAGCCGCTCACGCCCCGCCCGAGCTCCCACAGCTGGAGCGTCGAGGCGGAGTTGAGCGCGTAGGCGGTACCCGTGACGTCGTCGCGAGCGGCGACGTACTGCTTGCCCTGCCACAGCGGCAGCACCGGCACGTCGCCGGCGACGATGTCCTGAATGTCCGTCAGGCTTGAGGAGGCGGACAGCCGGTCCGCCTCACGGCGGGATTCCGGGATCAGGGTGTTGCGGATCCGGCTGTTGCCGTACGGCGAGCCGAGGGTGTTGTCCGCGTCGAGGAACGGCGCGAGGAAGTTGTCGGCGTCCGGGAAGTCCGGGAACCAGCCCATGCCGTAGACGTCGTACTCGCCCTTCTTCTCGGCCGGGCGGAACGTGTCCCAGGGGGTGCCCTTGATGTCCACGTCGAACAGGCCGCTGGAGTTCAGCTGCTCGCGCAGGACCTCGAACTCCTTCTTGGTGGCCGGGCCGTAGTGGTCGGTGGTGTAGTGCAGCGTCAGCTTCACGGGCGTGGTGATGTTCGCCTGGTTGAGGAGGGAACGGGCCTTGCTGACGTTCGGCTCGCCGTACTTGTTGAAGAACGAGTTGGAGTGGCCGGTGACGCTGGCCGGGACCAGCGAGTACAGCGGCTCGGCCTGGGAGCCGTAGACCTTGGAGATCAGTGCGCTGCGGTTGACGATCTGGGCCATGGCCTGGCGCACGGCCTTGGACTTCACCGTCGGGGCGTCGGTGTTGAAGCCCAGGTAGCGGATCTCGAGGCCCGGCATCTCGACGAGGTCGACGTCGGTGTCCGCGTCGCCGGAGAGCTTGCGGATCTGATCCGGCGACATGGCGCGGGCCATCAGGTCGATGTCGCCCTTGTCCAGCGCCTCGCCCATGGCGTCGGCGTCCTTGAAGGAGACCATGTCGACCTTGTCGTTGTTCACCTTGATGGTCCCCTTGTACTCGGGGTTCTTGGTGAACTCGGCCTTGACCAGCTCGCCGTCCTCGACGTCGGCCTTGAGGGTGTACGGGCCGGAGCCCTCCAGGTCGAAGCCGTCGCGCAGCTTGTTCTTCGGGTAGTCCTCGGGGTCGACGATGCCGGCGACCGGGGTCGACAGTTTGTACGGGAACGTCGCGTCGGCGGTCTTCAGGTGGAAGATGACCTCGCGGTCGCCCTGCGTCTCGACGGTGTCGATGGTGGACAGCAGCGCGAACACGCCGCTGTCGGCCTTGAGGGACCGGGCGCGGTCGATGGAGTACTTCACGTCGGCCGCCGTGACAGCGTTGCCGTTGGAGAACGTCAGGCCGTCGCGCAGCGTGCAGGCGTAGCGCTCGTTGCCGGTGTCGGTGAAGCCGCACCGCTCGGCGGCCTCCGGTACGGGCTCGCCCTCGCCGCGCGGCTGGATCATCAGGGTCTGCACGGTCTGGCGCAGGATGTTCCAGGTGCCGACGTCGTAGGCGTAGGCGGGGTCGAGGGGCGCGGGGGCGTCCTTCGAGGCGGTGAACCGGTCCGTGGTGCCGACGACGATCGCGCCGCTGTCGCCGCTCCCGCTGTCGGACCCGCCGCAGGCGGCGAGCACCGGCGCGAGCAGGCCGATCACGGCCGGCAGCACCAAAGTCTTGCGGTTCATGCTCGAGTTTCTCCAGAGCTGTCGACTCCGTGTACCCGGCATGCAGGGGTGGCGCAGCGGATCACGGGGGTGGGGCGAGGTTCTCGCGACGAGATTAGTCGGGGCCGGCAGGAGGGTTCGCAGCCACCGGAGTTGAGCACCCATCACGCTGCGGAACCGGACGTGGACAGACCGAAGGCCCGACAGTGGAAGCTTTGGTACAGCGTTCCATCAATCGGGACACAAGGGCACGCCCAGGGCCCTCCGGAGGGGGTGTGCAGCACACGCCGGATCGACTGTCGAGCCCGGACCGCGTGGGGAACGTCACACGCGTAAACGGGTTCGAGGGTACGGGAATTCGATCGTCCGTGGGGGTTCGAATTCGCCTCGGAAATTGCGCCCTAACACCGCTGCACGCTGGGTGAACGCCTAGCGCATTTCCGTCATCAGCCCGTGCAGAAATGTCAGGTCGACCTCTTCGAGGGAGGTCACGACCGTGCGGCGCAGGGCCGGGGCGATGGGGGCCACGGAGGGCACGGCCACGACATGGCAGCCTGCGGCCTCGGCGGCGGCGACCCCTGTCGCGGTGTCCTCGATGACGGCGCACCGGGCCGGGTCCGCGCCGAGCCCGGAGGCTGCGGTCAGGTACGGGTCGGGGTGCGGCTTGGTGCGCGGCACCTCGTCGCCGGCCACCGTCAGGCTGAAGTGGTGGGCGCCGAGCGAGGTCAGCACCCGGTCGATGATGCGCCGGTGGGAGGCGGAGACGAGGGCGGTGGGGATCTCGTACTCGTACAGCTCGGCGAGCAGCCGTCCGGCGCCCGGCATGAGCGGCAGGGCGCGGTCGATGCGGGCCTCGAAGCCGTTGTTCAGGAGCACGGTGAGCTCGTCGAGGGGGATGTCGGCGCCGGTGGCCTCGATGAGGAAGCCCGCGCTGCGGGTCATGGGACCGCCGACCACGACGTGCCGCCAGGAGTCGTCGAGCGTGTGGCCGAGGGAGGCGAAGACCTCTACCTCGACGTCCCACCAGAAGCCCTCGGTGTCCACCAGGGTGCCGTCCATGTCGAGGAGCACGGCCTGGAGGGCCGATCCTTCGGCTGTGCGTGTTCCGAGCGCGGGGACCGTACTGGTCATCCACGTACCTCCTTGAGGGACGTTCAGGCCGGCTCCCACGAGGGGAACCGGCCTGCGGTGGACCGACCAGTCTACGTCGTGCGCGCTCGAAGCGCCTCTTTTGGCCCGTGTGCCCGGTGAGAGGCACAGCGGGCGCTGAGGCTCAGCGGGCGTTGAAGTACTTCGCCTCCGGGTGGTGGATCACGATCGCGTCCGTGGACTGCTCGGGGTGCAGCTGGAACTCCTCGGACAGCTCGACGCCGATGCGCCCCGGTTCGAGCAGGTCGGCGATCTTGGCCCGGTCCTCCAGGTTGGGGCAGGCGCCGTAGCCGAGGGAGAAGCGGGCGCCCCGGTACTTCAGCTCGAACATGCCCTGCATCTCGTCGGGGTCCTCGCCGGCGAAGCCCAGCTCGGAGCGCACGCGCGCGTGCCAGTACTCGGCGAGTGCCTCGGCCAACTGCACGGACAGGCCGTGCAGTTCGAGGTAGTCGCGGTAGGCGTTGGCCTCGAAGAGCCGCGCGGTCTCCTCGCCGATGCGCGAGCCGACGGTGACGACCTGGAGGCCGACGACGTCGGTCTCGCCGGACTCCTCCGGGCGGAAGAAGTCGGCCAGGCACAGGCGGCGGCCGCGGCGCTGGCGGGGGAAGGTGAAGCGGGTGCGTTCGTTGCCCTGCTCGTCCAGGATGATCAGGTCGTCGTCCTTGGAGACGCACGGGAAGTAGCCGTAGACCACGGCCGCCTCCAGCATGTTCTCCGTCTGGAGCCGGTCCAGCAGGCCGCGCAGCCGGGGCCGGCCCTCGCTCTCGACGAGTTCCTCGTAGGAGGGGCCCTCGCCGGTGCGGGCCTGCTTCAGACCCCACTGGCCCTTGAAGAGGGCGTCCTCGTCGAGCCAGCTCGCGTACTCCTTGAGCTGGATGCCCTTGATCACGCGGGTGCCGCGGAAGGGGGGTTCGGGGACGGGGTTGTCGGTGGCGACGTCGGAGCGGACGTGCCCCTCCTCGGGACGCTCCTCGGTGGCGGCCGGGGCCGCGGCCCTGACCCGGCGCTGCTTGAGCTCGGGGAGCTTCGCGCCGGGCACGCCGCGCTTGACACCGATCAGGGCGTCCATCAGGCGCAGGCCCTCGAAGGCGTCGCGGGCGTAGCGGACCTCGCCCTCGTAGATCTCGTGCAGGTCCTGCTCGACGTAGGCGCGGGTGAGGGCGGCGCCGCCGAGGATGACCGGGTAGCCGGAGGCCAGGCCGCGCTGGTTGAGCTCCTCCAGGTTCTCCTTCATGATCACGGTGGACTTGACCAGGAGACCGGACATGCCGATGACGTCGGCCTTGTGCTCCTCGGCGGCTTCCAGGATCGCGGAGACCGGCTGCTTGATGCCGAGGTTGACGACGTTGTAGCCGTTGTTGGACAGGATGATGTCGACGAGGTTCTTGCCGATGTCGTGCACGTCGCCGCGCACGGTGGCGAGGACGATGGTGCCCTTGCCGGCCTCGTCGGTCTTCTCCATGTGGGGTTCGAGGTGGGCGACGGCCGTCTTCATGACCTCGGCGGACTGCAGGACGAACGGCAGCTGCATCTGGCCGGAGCCGAACAGTTCGCCGACGACCTTCATGCCGTCCAGCAGGGTCTCGTTGACGATGTCGAGCGCGGGCCGCTCCCGGAGAGCCTCGTCGAGGTCCGCCTCGAGGCCGTTCTTCTCGCCGTCGATGATGCGCCGCTTCAGACGCTCGTCCAGCGGCAGGGCGGCCAGTTCCTCGGCCTTGCCGGCCTTGAGTGACTTGGCGGTGGCGCCCTCGAAGAGCTCCATGAGCTTCTGCAGCGGGTCGTAGCCCTCGGCGCGGCGGTCGTGGATGAGGTCCAGGGCGGTCTGGACCTCCTCCTCGCTGAAGCGGGCGATCGGCAGGATCTTCGACGCGTGCACGATCGCCGAGTCCAGGCCCGCCTTGACGCACTCGTCGAGGAAGACGGAGTTCAGCAGGATGCGGGCGGCCGGGTTGAGGCCGAAGGAGATGTTGGACAGGCCGAGCGTGGTCTGCACCTTCGGGTGGCGCCGCTTGAGCTCGCGGATGCCCTCGATGGTGGCGATGCCGTCCCCCCGGGACTCCTCCTGGCCGGTGCAGATGGTGAAGGTCAGGCAGTCGACGAGGATGTCCTCCTCGTGGATGCCCCAGTTGCCGGTCAGGTCATCGATGAGCCGTTCGGCGATCTCGACCTTCTTCTCGGCGGTGCGGGCCTGGCCCTCCTCGTCGATGGTGAGCGCGATGAGGGCGGCGCCGTGCTCCTGGGCGAGGGCCGTGACCTTGGCGAAGCGGGACTCGGGGCCGTCGCCGTCCTCGTAGTTCACCGAGTTGATCACCGCGCGGCCGCCGAGCTTCTCCAGGCCGGCCCGGATGACGTCGACCTCGGTGGAGTCCAGCACGATCGGCAGGGTGGAGGCGGTGGCGAAGCGGCCGGCCAGCTCCTCCATGTCGGCGACGCCGTCGCGGCCGACGTAGTCCACGCACAGGTCGAGCATGTGCGCGCCCTCGCGGATCTGGTCGCGGGCCATCTCCACGCAGTCGTCCCAGCGGCCCTCCAGCATGGCTTCGCGGAACTTCTTCGAACCGTTGGCGTTGGTGCGCTCGCCGATGGCCAGGTAGGAGGTGTCCTGCCGGAACGGCACGGACTGGTAGAGGGAGGCCGCGCCCGGCTCGGGCTGCGGGGCGCGCTCGGTCGGGGCGGTGTCCCGGACGCGCTCGACCAGCTGCCGCAGGTGTTCCGGGGTGGTGCCGCAGCAGCCTCCGACGAGGGAGAGGCCGTAGTCGCGGACGAAGGTGCCCTGCGCCTCGGCCAGCTCGGGCGCGGTCAGCGGGTAGTGGGCGCCGTCCTTGGTCAGCACCGGCAGGCCCGCGTTGGGCATGCAGGACAGCGGGATGCGCGAGTGCCGGGACAGGAAGCGCAGGTGCTCGCTCATCTCGGCCGGGCCCGTGGCGCAGTTCAGGCCGATCATGTCGATGCCGAGCGGCTCCAGCGCGGTCAGGGCCGCGCCGATCTCGGAGCCGAGCAGCATGGTCCCGGTCGTCTCGACGGTGACGGAGACGATCAGCGGTACGGACTGGCCGGTGGCCTCCATGGCCCGGCGGGCGGCGATGACGGACGCCTTGGTCTGGAGCAGGTCCTGGGTGGTCTCCACGAGCAGCGCGTCGGCGCCGCCGGCGAGCAGGCCCTCGGCGTTCTGCTGGTAGGCGTCCCGGATGGCGCCGAAGGTGGTGTGGCCGAGGGTGGGCAGCTTGGTGCCGGGTCCCATCGAGCCGAGCACCCAGCGCTGCTGCCCGGTGCTGCGGGTGAACTCGTCGGCCACCTCGCGCGCGATCCGGGCACCGGCCTCGGACAGCTCGGTGACGCGTTCGGGGATGTCGTACTCGCCGAGGGCGGTGAGGTTGGCGCCGAAGGTGTTGGTCTCCACGCAGTCCACACCCACATCGAAGTAGGCGGAATGGACCGAACGGACGATGTCCGGGCGCGTCAGGTTGAGGATCTCGTTGCAACCCTCGAGATTCTCGAAGTCATCGAGCGTGGGGTCCTGCGCCTGGAGCATGGTGCCCATCGCTCCGTCTGCCACGACCACACGGGTGGCCAGGGCTTCTCGGAGCGCGGACACACGGGTCCGGCTGTCTGCGGAAGGGGTCGGCGGCAACGAGGCCATGAAAAGGGCTCCCTCGGATGCGACGGCTGTCGGCTTTGCGGCTTCCCGGACAGCCGGAGGGCATCCGGGATGGGCGCACCGCGCCAGCGTAACCGGGAGTGGGCTTGGATGGGCAGCACGTCCACGGGGCGGACTCCGGTGGCGCCGGATCGGCCGCCGGGACGGCGTATCGGCCACCGGTGGCTCAAAAATGGCGACCTGCCATTAGCGGGAGGTCGACCACGACCGGTAGTGTTCGACATTGCCGAACGACGGCTGTGGTGCCGCTTGTCGGCGGTCGAAGGGGACGGAGGCAGTACGGCGATGGCACGGAACATCCAGTCGCTCGAGCGGGCGGCCGCGATGCTGCGGCTGCTCGCGGGCGGCGAGCGGCGGCTCGGCCTGTCGGACATCGCCTCGTCGCTGGGCCTGGCCAAAGGCACCGCCCACGGCATCCTGCGCACCCTCCAGCAGGAGGGCTTCGTGGAGCAGGACGACGTCTCCGGGCGCTACCAGCTGGGCGCCGAGCTGCTGCGCCTGGGCACCACCTACCTCGATGTGCACGAGTTGCGTGCGCGCGCCCTGGTGTGGACCGACGACCTGGCCCGTTCCAGCGGCGAGAGCGTCTACCTGGGCGTCCTGCACCAGCAGGGCGTGCTGATCGTGCACCACGTCTTCCGGCCCGACGACAGCCGGCAGGTGCTGGAGATCGGCGCCATGCAGCCACTGCACTCCACGGCCCTGGGCAAGGTGCTGTCCGCCTACGACCCGGTGGCGCACAGCGAGGCGCTGGAGGCCGACCGCAAGGCGTTCACCGACCGTACCGTGTGCGAGCCGGAGGACTTCGAGCACATCCTCGACGTCACCCGCGCGCGGGGGTACGCGGCGGACGTGGAGGAGACCTGGGAGGGCGTGGCCTCCCTCGCCGCCCCCATCCACGACCGGCGGCGCATGCCGGTCGGTTCGGTCGGCATCACCGGCGCCGTGGAACGGCTGTGCCGGGACGGCGAGCTGCGGCCGGAGCTGGTCGCGGCGGTGCGGGACTGCGCCCGCGCGGTCTCCCGGGACCTGGGCGCCGGGCGGTTCTGACAGCACACGAGCGGACCGGGGCGCCGTAGGGCGTTCCGGTCCTCGGCATGCCCGCGCTCACCTGCGGCGAAGATCCCTGGGACCGCAGCGATCAGTAACGATCGTATTTTCGACAACACAGCTCTTGACGTGCTCGTAACGCCGAAGCAAGACTCCCGTCCATCGGTCGACATTGTCGAACAGCTACCGGCAATACGCGCTAGAGTGACAACGCCAGGCCGGTATCGAACTTCCCTGGACGTAAGACAAAGGAGTCGCGGGTGTCCAGCTCCGACATCTTCATCGGCGAGACCATCGGTACCGCCATACTCATCCTCCTCGGCGGCGGCGTCTGTGCCGCCGTCACGCTGAAGGCCTCCAAGGCTCGTAACGCCGGCTGGCTCGCCATCACCTTCGGGTGGGGCTTCGCGGTGCTCACGGCGGTCTACACCTCGGCGCCGCTGTCCGGCGCCCATCTGAACCCGGCCGTGACGCTGGCCATCGCCATCAAGGACGGCGACTGGAAGAACGTCCCGGTCTACTTCGCCGGACAGATCCTCGGCGCCATGATCGGTGCCGCTCTGGTCTGGGTCGCTTACTACGGTCAGTTCCACGCGCACCTCACCGACCGCGAGATCGTCGGCGGCCCGGGTGCTCAGGACACCGCGGTCAAGGCCGTCGAGGCCCAGGAGAAGGGCGCCGGCCCCGTGCTGGGCGTCTTCTCCACCGGCCCCGAGGTCCGTGTCGCCTGGCAGAACATCGCCACGGAGGTCATCGGCACCATCGTGCTGGTGCTGGCCGTGCTCACCCAGGGCCTGAACGACAAGGGCAACGGCCTGGGCAACCTGGGCGCCCTGATCACCGCGCTCGTCGTGGTCTCCATCGGTCTGTCCCTCGGCGGCCCGACGGGGTACGCGATCAACCCGGCCCGCGACCTCGGTCCGCGCATCGTGCACGCCCTGCTGCCGCTCCCCAACAAGGGTGGCTCCGACTGGGGCTACGCCTGGGTCCCCGTGGTGGGTCCGCTGATCGGCGGCGCCATCGCGGCAGGCATCTACAACGTCGCATTCGCCTAGGAGCGATTTCCTCCTCTGCGGGAAACTTCCAGCACGCGCCGTACGTAAAGCCCCATAAACCCGGAACTACCAGGAGACACAGTGACCGACGCGCACACCGCCGGCCCCTTCATCGCCGCCATCGACCAGGGCACCACCTCCAGCCGCTGCATCGTCTTCGACCGGGACGGCCGGATCGTCTCCGTCGACCAGAAGGAGCACGAGCAGATCTTCCCGAAGCCGGGATGGGTCGAGCACAACGCCACCGAGATCTGGACGAACGTCCAGGAGGTCGTCGCCGGGGCCATCGAGAAGGCCGGCATCACCCGTGACGACATCAAGGCCATCGGCATCACCAACCAGCGCGAGACGACCGTGCTGTGGGACAAGAACACCGGTGAGCCCGTCCACAACGCCATCGTCTGGCAGGACACCCGCACCGACGCCCTCTGCCGCGAGCTCGGCCGCAACGTCGGCCAGGACCGCTTCCGCCGCGAGACGGGCCTGCCCCTCGCCTCCTACTTCGCCGGCCCCAAGGCCCGCTGGCTGCTCGACAACGTCGACGGCCTGAAGGAGCGCGCCGAGGCGGGCGACATCCTCTTCGGCACCATGGACACCTGGGTCATCTGGAACCTGACCGGTGGTGTCGACGGCGGCAAGCACGTCACGGACGTCACCAACGCCTCGCGCACGATGCTCATGAACCTGCACACCATGCAGTGGGACGAGAAGATCTGCGAGTCCATCGGCGTCCCGCAGCAGATCCTGCCCGAGATCCGCTCCTCCGCCGAGGTCTACGGCGAGATCACCGGCGGCAAGCTGGGCGACCTGCTCGGCGGCATCCCGGTCGCCTCGGCGCTCGGCGACCAGCAGGCGGCCCTGTTCGGCCAGACCTGTTTCGCCGAGGGCGAGACCAAGTCGACCTACGGCACCGGCACCTTCATGGTGATGAACACCGGCGACAAGATCATCAACTCGTACAGCGGCCTGCTGACGACCGTCGGCTACAAGATCGGCGACCAGGACACGGTCTACGCCCTGGAGGGCTCGATCGCCGTCACCGGTTCGCTGGTGCAGTGGATGCGCGACCAGATGGGCCTCATCTCCACCGCCGCCGAGATCGAGACCCTCGCCCTGTCGGTCGAGGACAACGGCGGCGCCTACTTCGTGCCGGCCTTCTCCGGCCTGTTCGCCCCGTACTGGCGCTCCGACGCCCGCGGTGTGATCGCCGGCCTGACCCGGTACGTCACCAAGGCGCACCTCGCGCGCGCCGTCCTGGAGGCCACCGCCTGGCAGACGCGGGAGATCGCCGACGCCATGACGAAGGACTCCGGCGTGGAGCTGGCCGCCCTCAAGGTCGACGGCGGCATGACCTCCAACAACCTGCTGATGCAGACCCTCGCCGACTTCGTGGACGCCCCCGTGGTGCGCCCGATGGTCGCCGAGACCACCTGCCTCGGCGCCGCCTACGCCGCCGGCCTCGCCGTCGGCTTCTGGAACAGCACCGACGACCTGCGCGCCAACTGGCGCCGGGCCGCCGAGTGGACCCCCCGCATGGACGCGGAAAAGCGCGCCCATGAGTACAAGAACTGGCTCAAGGCCGTCGAGCGGACCATGGGCTGGCTCGAGGACGAGGAGTAAGAAACAGCATGACCACCAAGTCCACCCTGCAGTCCGTGCCTGCCCTGGGGACGCACCCGGCCTCCGGCTCGAACCCGAGCCGAGCCGAGACCAGGGAGCAGCTCTCCAAGGCGTCGTACGACCTTCTCGTGATCGGCGGCGGCATCCTGGGCATCTCCACCGCCTGGCACGCCGCGCAGTCCGGCCTCAGGGTGGCTCTGGTGGATGCCGGCGACTTCGCCGGCGCCACGTCCTCCGCCTCCTCCAAGCTCCTCCACGGCGGTCTGCGCTACCTGCAGACCGGCGCGGTGAAGCTGGTGGCGGAGAACCACTTCGAGCGCCGTGCGGTCTCCCGCCAGGTGGCTCCCCACCTGGCGAACCCGCTCACGTTCTACCTCCCCGTGTACAAGGGCGGGCCGCACGGCGCGGCGAAGCTCGGCGCGGGCGTCTTCGCCTACTCCGCGCTCTCCGCGTTCGGTGACGGCGTCGGGCACCTGCTCTCGCCGGCCAAGGCCGCGCAGGACGTGCCCGAGCTGCGCACCGAGAACCTCAAGGCCGTGGCCGTCTACGGCGACGACCAGATGAACGACGCCCGCATGGCGCTGATGACGGTCCGCGGGGCCGTCGAGGCGGGTGCGGTCGTCCTGAACCACGCCGAGGTGACGGGTCTGCGCTTCACGCAGGGCCGGGTCACCGGTGCCGAGCTGAAGGACCGCCTGTCCGGCGACGAGTTCGGCGTCAGCGCCCGGCTGGTGCTGAACGCGACCGGCCCCTGGGTCGACCACCTGCGCAAGATGGAGGACCCGAACGCGGCTCCGTCCATCCGCCTGTCCAAGGGCGCGCACCTGGTCCTCAAGCGCACCTCCCCCTGGAAGGCCGCGCTCGCCACCCCGATCGACAAGTACCGCATCACCTTCGCCCTCCCCTGGGAGGACATGCTGCTGCTCGGCACCACCGACGAGGTGTTCGAGGGCGACCCGGCGGACGTCTCGGTCACCGAGCAGGACATAACCCAGATCCTCGACGAGGCCGCCTTCTCGGTCCGCGACCAGCAGCTCAGCCGCGACCTCATCACCTACTCCTTCGCCGGCCTGCGGGTGCTGCCGGGCGGCCCCGGCGACACCGCCAAGGCCAAGCGCGAGACGGTGGTGACCGAGGGGCGGGGCGGCATGCTGTCCATCGCGGGCGGCAAGTGGACCACCTTCCGGCACATCGGCCGCACCATCATGAAGAAGCTGGAGACGCTGCCGGGCCACCCGCTGGGCGACGACTTCGAGCCGGTCAGCGCGCTGCCGAAGAAGCTGCCGCTGCCCGGCATCGCCAACCCGCGCGCGGTCGCCCACCGGCTGCTCACCGACCGCCCGGCGCCCGGCCCGCGCATGGCGGCCGACACGGCCAAGCACCTGGCCACGCACTACGGCTCGCTGGCCTTCGACATCGCCCGCATGGCCAACGAGAGCCCCGAGCTCGCCGAGCGCGTCCACCCCGACGCCCCGGAGATCTGGGCGCAGGTCGTCTGGGCCCGGGACCACGAGTGGGCCGAGACGCAGGACGACGTGCTGCGCCGCCGCACGACGCTGACGATCCGCGGCCTCGCCACGGACGACGTCCGCGCCAAGGTGCAGGACCTGCTCGACAAGAAGTAGGCCCGGGTCCGGGGGATCCTGATCCGGAAGGGGCGGCTCCACGCCGACGGAGCCGCCCCTTCCGCGTTCCCGCGCCCGCATAATGACCTGATACGTCGGAGGTCTTGAACGCACTGGGAGGCCGGGCCATGGCAGTCACCGACGAGGCGATCGAGAAGATCAAGGGAATGATCGTCTCCGGGGCGCTGCGCCCGGGCGACCGGCTGCCCAAGGAGAGCGAACTCGCCGCCGACCTCGGGCTGTCCCGCAACTCCCTGCGGGAGGCGGTGCGTGCGCTGTCGCTGATCCGGATCCTGGACGTACGGCAGGGCGACGGCACCTACGTCACCAGCCTCGACCCGCAACTCCTGTTGGAGGCGCTGAGCTTCGTCGTCGACTTCCACCGCGACGACACGGTCCTGGAGTTCCTCGCGGTGCGCCGCATCCTGGAGCCGGCCGCGACCGCGATGGCGGCCGTGCGGATCAGCGAGCAGCAGCTGGACGCGCTGACGGCCCAGCTGGACAAGCTCGGTGAGACCCCGTCCGTGGAGGATCTGGTCGCCTGCGACCTGGAGTTCCACCGGGGCATCGTGCACAGCTCGGGCAACTCGGTGCTGTGCTCGCTGCTCGACGGATTGTCGGGCCCGACGACCCGGGCCCGGATCTGGCGCGGCCTCACGCAGGAGGACGCGGTCGCCCGCACCCTGCGCGAGCACCGGGCGATCCTCGCCGCCCTGCGCGACCGGGACGCCGAGGCGGCCCGCTCGTGGGCGACCGTGCACATCGCGAGTGTGGAGCAGTGGCTGCGCTCCACGCTGTGACCAGGGCCTCACGGACCGCTCGGACGGATCCGGGGTGTTCAGGGGCGGATCGCGGGGCAGTGATGGGGGCACTCCCCCTGCAAGGGGGCTGCGGGCGCCCCCGCGGCACGCCGTAAGGTTGGGTGGTCAAGCGAGGGCACGTCGGAAGGAGGCGCTGGGTGATCGAGCTCGAGGGGGTTCCCGAGCTGGTCGACCCGGTCATGGTGGCCGCGTTCGAGGGCTGGAACGATGCCGGCGACGCCGCCTCCACCGCGGTCGCGCATCTGGACAGGGAATGGAAGGGCGAGGTCTTCGCGGCGCTGGACGCCGAGGACTACTACGACTTCCAGGTGAACCGCCCCACGGTGTTCATGGAAGCGGGCGTCCGCAAGATCACTTGGCCCACGACCAGGCTGTCGGTGGTCCGGGTCGGCGGCGAGAAGCCGCGCGACCTCGTGCTCGTGAGGGGCATCGAACCGTCCATGCGGTGGCGGTCGTTCTGCAACGAACTGCTCGGCTTCGCGCACGAGCTGGGCGTGGAACTGGTGGTCGTCCTGGGCGCCCTGCTCGGCGACACCCCGCACACCCGTCCGGTCCCGATCAGCGGCACCACGTCCGACCCGGACCTGGCCCGCCGCATGGATCTCGAGGAGACCAAGTACGAGGGCCCCACGGGCATCGTCGGCGTCCTCCAGGAGGCGTGCACGCACGCGGGCGTCCCGGCCGTGTCGCTCTGGGCGGCGGTGCCGCACTACGTGTCGCAGCCGCCGAACCCGAAGGCCACGATGGCTCTGCTGAACCGCCTGGAGGACCTGATCGACGTGCGCATCCCGCTGGGCGAACTGCCCGAGGACGCGCGCGCCTGGCAGGTCGGCGTGGACCAGCTGGCCGCCGAGGACAGCGAGGTCGCCGAGTACGTCCAGTCGCTGGAGGAGGCCCGGGACACCGCGGAGTTGCCGGAGGCGTCCGGCGAGGCCATCGCCCGGGAGTTCGAGCGTTATCTGCGGCGCCATGACGGCGGCGGTCCGCCCGGGCCCGGCGGTCACGCCACGGCCGACGGCAGCGACAGCACCTCGTACCTGCGGGACAACCCCAGCGGCCGCACCCGCCCGCCGAAGCCGCCGAAGCCGGGCACGGACGACGACGAGTCGTCGGACGACTGAGGACGCGGCAACGACACAGCGCAGAGGGGCGTCTCCCGGCCGGGAGACGCCCCTCTGCGTACTTCTCACGATGGCTACAGCGCTACACCCAGCAGCGCGTCCACCGCCCGGGAGACCACCCCGGGCGCGCCGATGTCCGTACCACCGCTCTGCTCCTGGAGCGCGACCCAGCGGTCGACCGCGGCGAGCGCGGCCGGCGCGTCCAGGTCGTTCGCGAGGGCCTCGCGGATCTCGTCGACGAGCGCCTCCGCCGGCGGCCCGTCGGGGCGGGACACGGCGGCCCGCCAGCGCCCGAGCCGGGCGACGGCGTCCTGGAGGACCTGGTCGGTGTACTCCCAGTCGGCGCGGTAGTGGTGGGCGAGCAGCGCGAGCCGGATGGCGGCCGGGTCGACGCCGTCGTGCCGGAGCTTGGAGACGAAGACCAGGTTGCCCTTGGACTTGGACATCTTCTCGCCGTCCAGGGCGACCATCCCGGCGTGCACGTACGCCTTCGCCATGGGGAATTCGCCGGTGAGGGCCTGGGCGTGCGAGGCGCCCATCTCATGGTGCGGGAAGGCCAGGTCGGAGCCGCCGCCCTGGATGTCGAAGCCCATGCCGAGGTGGTCGAGGGCGATGGCCACGCACTCGATGTGCCAGCCGGGCCGTCCGCGCCCGAGCGATCCGCCGTCCCAGCTGGGCTCGCCCTCGCGGGCCGCCATCCACAGCATCGGGTCGAGCGGGTTCTTCTTCCCGGGGCGGTCCGGGTCGCCGCCGCGCTCGGCGGACAGCAGCCGCATCGCCGCGGCGTCGAGGTTCGAGACCTTGCCGAAGTGCGGGTCGGACTCGACGGAGAAGTAGACGTCCCCCTCCAGTTCGTAGGCCGCGCCGATGTCCCGGAGCCGCTCGACGAGCGGGACGATCCCGGGTATGGCCTCGACGGCGCCTATGTACTGCCGCGGCGGCAGCATCCGCAGGGCCGTCATGTCCTCGCGGAAGAGGGCCGTCTCCTTCTCGGCGAGCGCGACCCAGTCGACGCCGTCGCGCTGCGCCCGCTCCAGCAGCGGATCGTCGACGTCGGTGACGTTCTGGACGTAGTGAACCTGCCGCTTGGTGTCGAGCCACACGCGCTGCACGAGGTCGAACGCGTTGTAGGTCGCCGCGTGTCCCAGGTGCGTGGCGTCGTACGGGGTGATGCCACAGACGTAGATACGGGCGACGGGACCGGGGTCGAGGGTGACAAGACCGCCGGTCGCGGTGTCGTGGATCCTCAGGTCGCGGCCCTGACCAGGCAGGGCGGGGACCTCGGAAGCGGGCCAGGCATGCATGCCATGAGCCTAACCGGACTGAAGTTCCATATACGAATGGGAGCGGGCCACACGGCCGGGAAGGCGCTCTTGCGGTGTTCCGGGTGTCTGTGCTGCTACACGGGTGGCCAGGGAATCGCAGGCCATTCCCCGCTCGGCTCCGGGTGGGTCCCCGAGGCGAGCAGGGCGCCGACCCGCGTGCGGGTGGCGTCGATCTCGGCGCCGGTGATCAGCGGTTCGAGCCGCGCGGCGAGCGGACCGCCCTCGGCCAGACCCTTCCTGAGACCTTCGAGGACGTCGACGGCCTCCTCGGTGAGGGCCTCCCCCGCCCAGCCCCACAGCAGGGTCCGCAGCTTGTTCTCGGCGTTGAACGTGACCCCGTGATCGATGCCGTACAGCCGCCCCTCACCGGTGGGCAGCAGGTGTCCGCCCTTGCGGTCGGCGTTGTTGATGACCGCGTCGAGGACCGCGAGCCGCCGCAGCCGTTCGTCGTCGGCGTGCACGAGCAGCGCGGTGCGTCCCTCGCCGACCTCGGCGAAACCGATCGCCTTCCAGCCCGGCTCGGGTTCCTCGCCGTCGACCAGGGCGAGCAGTTCCGCCTCGGGGGTCACCTCGACCCACAGCTGGCACATGCCCTCGCCGTAGGGGCCCTCGCGGAGCACGGTGGGCGGCACGAGTCCCCAGCCGGTGGCCTCGGAGACCTCGTACGCGGCGACCTCGCGCTGGGCCAGCGTCCCGTCGGGGAAGTCCCACAGGGGCCGCTCCCCCGCGACCGGCTTGTAGATGCAGGCCGCGTCCTCGCCGTCGTACGACACGGTGCAGTACAGGGCCGCGTTGGAAGCCTCACGGATGCGTCCGCGCACGGTCAGTTCGCCGCGGGCGAGCAGCCCGGCGGCGTCCGGTGGGGGCGTCACGCTCCGCGGCGGTATCCGTTCTGGCGCGGACATACGTGTCCTTCCGGGTCGAGCGGGAGGCTGCACAGCGGGCACGGCGGCCGCCCGGCGTTGACGACGTCAAGGGCGCGCTTGGCGAAGGCCCTGGCCTGTGTGCCGGTGAGCCGGACCCGCAGCATCGGCGGGCCGTTCTCCTCGTCCTGGAGCAGCCGCTCCTCGGCCTCGGCGAGGTCCTCCTCGGATTCCGCGTCGAGCTCCACGAGCGCCTGCGCCTCGACGATCATGAGCTGCTCGTCGCCGTCCCAGGCGAGCGCCATGGTGCCGACCCGGAACTCCTCCTCGATGGGGGTCTCCAGCGGGGCGGTGTCGGTGTCCGACGGCGCGACGGCGGGGACGTGGGCGCTGCCGCCGCTACGGCGTACGACCTCGTCGAGCAGTTCGTCCATGCGCTCGGCGAGCGCTGCGACCTGCGTCTTCTCCAGGGCCACGCTGGTCACCCGGGAGCCTGCGGTGGCCTGGAGGAAGAACGAGCGGCGCCCGGGCAGTCCGACCGTACCGGCCACGAAACGCTCCGGATGGTCGTAGAGGAACACCTGACGGGACACGTCCTGTCTCCATTGGGATCGTGGGAACCGTGAGACCACGGCACTGCTGCGACCGCTTCACCCTACTGCGGCGAACGATCACGGTGCGCCCGCACCACCCCCGACTTCGGCCTCGCCGCCCGGCGGTTCCTCGCGCGGGGCCAGGGACGTGAAGTCGCCCGTGTCACCGAGGCGGACGAGAAAGGGCCGCAGTCGTGTGTAGCGGATCGCGGTGATGGAACACGGTTCAACGGAAATCCGCTGGAAGAGGTCCAAGTGAAGTCCGAGTGCGTCGGCGACGAGGGACTTGATGATGTCGCCGTGCGAGCACATGAGATAGACGGCGTCGGCGCCGTGGTCGCGCTCCACGCGCGCGTTCCACTCGCGTACGGCCTCGGCGGCGCGCGTCTGCATGGCCCGCATGGACTCCCCGCCGGGGAACGCCGCCGCGGACGGATGGGCCTGCACCACCTCCATCAGGGGCTCGTCCTTGAGCTCGGCGAGCTTGCGTCCGGACCAGTCGCCGTAGTGGCACTCACCGATGCGCTCGTCGGTGTGCGGGCTCAGGTCCGGCCGGGTCTCGAGCAGCGGCCGGAGCGTTTCCCGGCAGCGCTGGAGCGGGCTGGTGACGATTTCGGCGAGGGGCAGTTCGGCCAGCCGCCCGGGGAGCGCGGCGGCCTGGGCGGCGCCGCGCTCGTCGAGGGCGACGCCGGGCGTCCAGCCGGCGAGCAGCCCCTCGGTGTTGGCGGTGGAGCGTCCGTGCCTGACCAGGATCAGCGTGGGCATGCGCTCCAGCGTAGGCGCACGCGCGCGTGCGGTGTCGTTCGAGTGACGGGAGACTCGTTTCGTGATCGTCGACTGTGCCATCTACCGCGACGGGCAGCGGACGGAAGGGCCCGAGGACCTCTCGGACGCCCTGGGTGAGGCCCGCACGGCGGGCGGGTTCGTGTGGATCGGGCTGCACGAGCCGACGGAGGCCGAGTTCGACCATGTGACCCGGGAGTTCGGGCTGCACCCGCTGGCCGTCGAGGACGCCCTGAAGGCCCACCAGCGGCCCAAGCTGGAGGTATACGACGACTCCCTCTTCGTGGTGCTGAAGCCGGTGGCGTACGAGCCGCAGAGCGACACCGTCTCCTCCGGCGAGATCATGATCTTCCTGGGTGAAGGGTTCGTGGTGACCGTCCGGCACGGCGAGGGCGCCCCGCTCAAGGCCGTACGGCAGCGGCTGGAGCTCGAGCCGGAGCTGCTCGGCAAGGGCCCGACGGCCGTGCTGTACGCGGTCGCCGACGCCACCGTCGACCACTACCTGGATGTGGCGACCGAGTTGCAGACCGACCTGGAGGGCCTGGAGGCGGAGGTCTTCTCGCCGGACGGCGGCGGCTCACGGAACACGGCGTCCCGGATCTACGACTTCAAGCGGCAGGTCCTGGAGTTCCGCCGGGCGACCGGGCCGCTGGCCCCACCGATGAGCCGGCTGGCGGGGACGGCGTCGACCGGTATGACCGTGCCGTTCGTGGACGACCGGGCCCGGCCGTTCTTCCGCGACGTCAGCGACCACCTGACGCGCGTGAACGAGTCCGTGGAGAACCTGGACCGGCTGGTGTCGGACATCCTCTCGGCGCACCTGGCGCAGATGAGCGTCCGGCAGAACGACGACATGCGGAAGATCTCCGCGTGGGCTGCCATGGCCGCGATCCCCACGATGCTCGCGGGGATCTACGGCATGAACTTCGAGCATATGCCCGAGCTGCGCTGGGTCTGGTCCTATCCGGCGCTGATCGCCCTGATGGCCGCCCTGGAGATCATGGTCTTCCGGCTGTTCAAGCGCCGTGGGTGGTTGTAGCCGGGCCGGCTCAGACGAACTCGGGCTCCGGCGTCGCGGGACCGCCGAGGGCGTTGCGTCGCTCGGGCGTCGTCAGCGACACCATCCGGCGCCAGCCGCCCATGCGTTCGTAGGCGTAGACGGCGTGGATGCCGGCCGCGAGCACGGCCGACTTGGCCTTGGACCAGCCGAGAACGCGGCCCATGTGCGCCATGACGGCGAGGCTGACGTCGCGGTAGATCCGGATCTCGGCCAGCGCGCACTCGCGCAGGGTGCGCTGGATGACCCGGCCGTGGCCCGCGTAGGCGAAGCGCAGCAGTTCCTCGTGGCAGTAGGCCAGGTGGTTGTCCTCGTCGTTCGAGATCTGCTTGACCGCGCGGCCGATGTCGGGGTGGTCGGCGAAGTGCTTGCGGAGCAGGTCCATCTGCTCGGAGGCGCGCTGCTCGGTGACCCTGCTGTGCGAGAGGTAGGTGACGATGTCCTGGACGGTGAGCCGCTCGTCGCGGTTCAGCCGCGCGTGCGCGAGGCCGATGCCGTTCCTCTCCAGGAGCATGGTGTAGTCCGTCTCCGGCGGGACCGGGACGGAGTCGAGGCCGCGCTTCTTCATCAGAGCGTTGAAGATCCGGCCGTGCTTGTCCTCGTCGGCGCCGTGCCGGCTGATCTTGGGAGCGAGTTCGCGCTCGGCCTCGGGCACGAGCGCGGCGATGCGGGCGTTCTCCCAGCCGCCCTGTGACTCGCCGCTCGCGGCGATGGAGCAGAACAGGGCGAAGGACTCGTCGTTGTCGAGGATCTCCTGGAACAGACTCTTGGCCGAAAGCATCGTGGGCACCTCTCCCGCGCGCGTGGGCGTACTGCGGCTTTCCCGCAGGTTCCGCGAACAACGAGTCAAGTGCGGGGCTGGGGGTGCTGCAACAGGTGTGAGGGACAACTCCGCCGAATGGAGGATGCGGGGGGAGGCGTGCCTGGCCGGGTGGGGGCCGCTGTGCCGTAACCACGAGGGGCCCCACGCGTTGTTCTGCGTGACGGCCGTGGCGGGGTAGACCCCCGAGCCCCCACCACGGCCGCTGAAAACTCCCGGTCGGTTCAGGCGAGCCCGGCGCGCTCCAGGGCCTCCGTCCCGGCCCGCAGGGACGCGAGCCGCTCGTCGAGCGTGAAGCCCGCCGGTGCGAGGGACAGGGTGGTGACCCCGGCCGCGGCGTAGGCCTTCATCCGGTCGGCGATCCGGTCCACGGAACCGAGCAGGGTCGTCTTGTCGATCAGGTCGTGCGGGACGGCGGCCGCGGCGCCCTGCTTGTCGCCGGAGAGGTACTTGCTCTGGATCTCGGCGGCTTCCTGCTCGTAGCCCATGCGCCGGGCGAGCTGGTTGTAGAAGTTCTGCTTGGGGCTGCCCATGCCGCCGACGTACAGCGCGGTGTACGGGCGGAAGGTGTCGGCGAGCGTGGCCACGTCCTTGTCGTCGCCGACGGCGAGCGGCAGGGTCGGGCAGACGTCGAACCCGTCGAGGGTCTTGCCGGCCTTCTCGCGCCCGGCCCGCAGGTACGAGATCGTGGTGTCCTCGAGGTGCTCGGCGGAGGGGAAGATCAGCAGGGCGCCGTCGGCGATCTCGCCGGTCTGCTCGAGGTTCTTCGGGCCGATCGCGGCGATGTACAGGGGGATGTGCTCGCGCTGCGGGTGCACGGTCAGCTTGATGGGCTTGCCGGGGCCGCCGGGCAGGGGCAGCGTCCAGTGCTGCCCCTCGTAGGACAGGCGCTCGCGGGTCATGGCCTTGCGGACGATCTCGACGTACTCGCGGGTGCGGGCGAGCGGCTTGTCGAACTTGACGCCGTACCAGCCCTCGGAGACCTGCGGGCCGGAGACGCCGAGGCCGAGGCGGAAGCGGCCGCCGGAGAGGGAGTCGAGCGTGGCGGCGGTCATGGCCGTCATCGCGGGCTGGCGGGCCGGGATCTGGAAGATGGCGGAGCCGACGTCGATGCGCTCGGTCTGGGCGGCTACCCAGCTCAGCACGGTGGCGGCGTCCGAGCCGTAGGCCTCCGCGGCCCAGCAGACGGAGTATCCGAGCCGGTCGGCCTCCTGGGCGACGGCCAGGTTGTCCGCGTCCATTCCGGCACCCCAGTAGCCGAGGTTGATACCGAGCTGCATGCCGCATCCCCTTACTGATCAGTAACGTGCCTTGTGCGGGCACCTTAGCGCGGGGGCCGGGGCGAGGTGCACGCCCGCAGCCGGTCGGTCGTAACGATCAGTCGTTTAGATGAGTGAACAGGAATCATGGATGCGACCATTGACGCGTCCACGACGAGTCCCTACCTTTCGCGGGAAAGCGCTTTCTATCCTCCACCTTCCGCAGTCGAACGGAGAGGCACCGATGAAGCGAGCACTCCCCCTGCGACTCCCCGCGGTCCTGGCCACGATGGCCCTCGCCGCCGCGACCGGCACACTCGTGACGATGCCCGAGGCGTCGGCCGCGACCGGCACCGCCACCGGCTACGCGACCCAGAACGGCGGCACCACCGGCGGCGCCGGAGGCCGGACGGTCCGGGCCACGACGGGAACGGCGATCCACCAGGCCCTCTGCGGCCGGGCGAGCACCAGCACCCCGATCACCATCGAGGTCACCGGGACCATCAACCACGCCAACACCAAGAAGGTCTCCGGCGCCGGCTGCGACACCGCCGACGGCGTGATCGAGCTCAAGAAGGTCAGCAACGTGACCCTCGTCGGGGTGGGCAGCGACGCCGTCTTCGACCAACTGGGCATCCACATCCGCGAATCGAAGAACATCATCGTCCAGAACGTGACCGTCCGGAACGTCAAGAAGTCGGGCTCCCCCACGTCCAACGGCGGGGACGCCATCGGCATCGAGCGCAACGTCCGCAACGTCTGGATCGACCACACCACCCTGGAGGCGTCGGGCGGCGAGTCGGAGGGCTACGACGGCCTGTTCGACCTCAAGGACAACACCCAGTACGTGACCCTGTCCTACAGCGTCCTGCGCAACTCCGGCCGCGGCGGCCTGGTCGGCAACAGCGAGAGCGACCGGTCCAACGGCTCCATCACGTACCACCACAACCGGTACGAGAACATCGACTCCCGCGCTCCGCTGCTGCGCGGCGGCGTCGCGCATCTCTACAACAACCACTACGTGCGCCTCAACGAGTCCGGCATCAACTCCCGCGCCGGCGCCCGCGCCAAGGTGGACAACAACTACTTCGAGGACTCCAAGGACGTCCTCGGCACCTTCTACACCGACGAGGCCGGCTATTGGCAGGTCGGCGGCAACATCTTCGACAACGTGACCTGGTCGAGCCCCGGCAGCGAGAACCATCCGGCCGGCCCGAACCCGAAGTCGAACACCACCGTCGCCATCCCGTACGCGTTCGGCGCGGACGCCGCATCCTGCGTGCCGGCCATCGTGAGCCGAACCGCGGGAGCCGGGAAGGGCCTTCAGGTGTCGGACGGCACGTGCTGACCGAGGGCTCCGGGCACGACCGGACCACGGGATCCCGCTCTCCGGCACCCCGGGAAATCCGTGGTCCGCAGCCACCCACACGACAGGCTCTGGCCAGTAATCTCGGCGTTCATGGAGCAGAGGCATCTCGGCCGCACCGGCCTTCGTGTGTCCCGGATCGGGCTCGGCACCCTGACCTGGGGACGGGACACCGACGAGCATGACGCCGCGGACCTCATGAAGACGTTCTGGGAAGCGGGCGGGACCCTCGTCGACACCGCGGACGTGTACGGCGACGGTGAGGCCGAGTACCTCCTCGGCAGACTCATGGACGGCCTGGTACCGCGCCGTGACCTGGTCGTCTCGACCAAGGCCGGCAGTGTGCCGGACCCGGACCGCCGTTTCGACGGCTCCCGCGGCCACCTGCTCTCCGCGCTGGACGCCTCGCTCGCACGGCTCGGCACCGACTACGTCGACCTGTGGCACGTGCACGCGTACGACCCGGACACCCCGCTGGAGGAGACCCTCCAGGCCCTCGACCTGGCGGTCTCCAGCGGGCGTGCCCGCTACGCCGCCGTCTCCAACTTCTGCGGCTGGCAGCTGGCCAGGGCCGCGACCTGGCAGCTGGCGGCTCCCGGCACCCGGACCCGGGTGGCCGGTACGCAGCTGGAGTACTCCCTGCTCCAGCGTGGTGTCGAGCGCGAGGTGCTGCCGGCCGCGCTGGACCTGGGCATAGGCCTGCTGCCGTCCTCGCCGCTCGGGCGCGGGGTGCTGACGGGCAAGTACCGAGGCGACACGATGCCGCCGGACTCACGCGGTGCCTCGGAGCATCTCGCGCCCTTCGTCGCGCCGTACCTCGACGACACGGCGAGCCGCATCGTGGACGCCGTGGCGACCGCGGCCGACGGGCTCGCGGTGACGCCGCTCCAGGTGGCCCTGGCGTGGGTGCGCGACCGGCCCGGCGTGACCGCCCCGATCGTCGGCGCGCGCAACGCACTGCAGCTCACGGCGGCATTGTCAGTGGAGACCCTTAGTCTTCCTGACGAGATCTGCCGGGCGCTCGACGATGTGTCGGCGCCCGTGCACCGCTATCCCGATCACGACTGGAGCACGCTGTGAGCACGGAGCCCGAGACCACGGAGGACAGCGAGCCGGGGACGCCGGGCACCGGGCAGGAACCCGAGGCCGTGGGCGGGGGCGCCGGGGCCGGTCAGGCCTCCGGGGCGGAGAGTGCCGGGCAGGAGCCCGAGGCGGAGGCCGCCGACGCGGATGCCGGGGAGACGTCCGAGACCGAGGGTTCAGAAGCGGGTGCCGGGCAGAAGTCCGAAGCCGGGGCCGCCGACGCCGACGCCGACGCCGAGCAGGTGTCCGAAGCCGAGGGCGCTGAAACGGGTGCCGGGCAGGAGCCCGCCGCCGACGCGGGCGCGGAGCAGGTGTCCGAGGCCGAGGCCGAGCTGCGGGCCCAGCAGGCCGAGCGGGAGCGGATCGAACAGCGCAAGGCCGAGAAGAAGGCACCGATCGAGAGCGGCACCAAGTTGAGCGGCAAGGCCGCGGACCTGCTCGCGGCCGTGCGGGCCGTCGAGAGCGGCGAGAAGCCCGTGGCCGCGGTGTTCGAGGAGTCCCGGCCCGCCCCCAGGCGTTCCGCCCCCGAGCCGGAGCGGCGGCCGCAGCCGGTGGCGCCCCAGCCCGTCGCCGCGTCGGCGGCTCCCGCGCCGGAGGCGGTCCAGGCCGTGCGGCAGGTGCTCGCCGAGGGCGGCGCACCGGAGGTGCTCGCACCGCAGGTCGCCGCGGCCCTCGGCGAAGGTGCGGACGAACAGCTGCGGGCCGACCCCTGGCAGCTGCTGCGGACCCCCGGCGTGCGGCCCGAGCAGGCCGACGGCTTCGCGCGTTCCCTGCTCGGCGCCGAGTGCGGGCCGGACGACGAGCGGCGCGGCCGGGCCCTCACCGGCTGGCTCCTGGAGCAGGCGGCGCTGGCCGGGCACACCGCCCTGGAGATGCCGGCGCTCCTCGCGGCCCTGGCCCAGCGCGGGGTTCCGGAGCCCGAGAGCGCCGTGCAGGACGCGATCGCGGAGGGGGAGGCGCTGGTCTTCCAGGACGCCCTGGAGGAGGAGGCCGGTGCCCCGGCCCGGACGGCCGCGGAAGGGGGCGAGGAGGACGAGGAGCGTCCGGTCCGTGTCCTGGTCGGCCTCGAGCGGTACGCGATGGCGGAGGAGAGCCTGGCCGATGGCCTGGCCCGGCTGGTCAACTCGGTTCCCAAGCAGGACGGTTCGGCCGGGGACTGGGAGCGGGCTGCCGCCGCGGCCCAGGGGTCGACGGCGGAGCTGATCCGCGTGGTGGCCGGCCAGGGCCTGGTGCTGCACACCGGCGGCGAGGCGTCCCTGGCCGAGCCCGCGGCACTGCTGAACGCCGCGAGGAGCCTCGGGCTGCGGGCCTGGGCGGCCGCGCACGGCCCGATCGGCCGCAGCCGTTTCGTGGCCCTGGTGCGGCGGTCCGGCCAGGCGGCGGACGTCCCCGAGCGAGCCGGCGGGGCCTCGGCCGGACCGGGCGACTCCCCCGTCGCCACCGTCTCCGGCCTGCTCGCCGGCGCCGAAGGGCCCGGCCGGGACGCGGACGGGGCCCTCGATCTCGATCTGCTCGTCGTGCTCGACGCCCCGCAGCTGGACGTCGAGACGGCGGCGCTGCTGACGGAGTCGCTGCCGGACGGGGCTCGGCTGGTGCTGGCGGGGGATCCGGCGGTGCTGTGGTCCGTGGGGCCGGGGCGGGTGTTCGCGGATCTGCTCGCGGCGCGGATCTGTCCCCAGGTGGCCTCGCGGCGGCCGGATCCGGGGCCGCTGGGCGAGCTGGTCTCCGGTATCGGCATCGGCGAGCTGAACCAGGTCGAGGCCCCCGGCAAGGAGGTCGTGATCGTGCCCGTGCGGGACGCGGGCGAGGCCGTGCACCGGACGGTGCAGCTCGTCGCGGACTCGGTGCCCCGGGCGATCGGTGTGCCGGCCGAGGAGACCCAGGTGATCACGCCGGGGCACGGTGGCGCTGTCGGGACGCGTGCGCTCAACGCGGCCCTGAAGGAACGGCTGAATCCGGGCCCGGGCCGCTTCGGTGGCTTCGACCCCGGTGACCGGATCGTCCACTCCCCCGCCCCGGGGCGTGCGCTGCCGGGCAGGGTGGTGAGGGCGGACGCCGAGGGACTGCACCTGTCGTGCGAGGGCGAGACCGTCGTCGTACCGAAGGAGCGGGTGGAGCAGTCGGTGCGGCACGGGTGGGCGCTGACCGCGCACCAGGCCGTGGGGAGCCGGTGGCCCGCGGTGGTCGTGGTGCTGCCCGGCGATGCGGCGCAGGCGCTCAGCAGGCCGTGGGTGTACACGGCGTTCGGGCGGGCCGACCGGCATCTGTCCGTGGTGCACGGGGTGGAGCAGGCACTGCCCCGGGCCGTGGCCGAGGTCCCGGCTAAGCCGCGTACGACCCGGCTTCCGGTGCTGCTCGCGCCGCAGATCAGCGGCACGTGACGGGGGTGGTGGTCAGGGTCCCGGGCCCCTGACCACCACCCGCGTGCTCGCCGTCCTGCGTGCTCAGCGGCGGTCCGCGTCCAGCGGCTCCAGGTCCTCGTCCTCGTCCAGGTCGCTGCCGAGCTCGTCCTCGAGATCGTCCCCGTCCTCGTCGTCGACGTCGTCGATCTCGTCGTCGAAGACGGCGCTGACGTCGAAGCGGCAGACCACCTGCTGCGGATCGACCTGCTCGAACGGCTCCTCCAGCCACTCGCCGGGCTCGGCCGGTTCGTCCGCCGCCGTCACCCAGAGCGTGGAGTCGCCCTCCTCGAGCCCGAACTCCTTGTGCCGGGAGGCGATCTCGTCGGGCTCGAACTCGCCGAACAGCAGGCCCAGCGCGCCGTGCACGGTCCCGGAGGCCGGGGAGGCGTCGTCGCCCTCCGCCGCCTCGATCCGCTCGGCGTGCGCCAGCAGGCGCTGCGGCTCGGCGACGGCGTAGTCACGGCGGATCAGCACACTCAGCGCGTTCGGTTCCTCCGGGCCCGTGTACGGGGGCAGCGCGTCCTCCGCACCGGGGATCTCGAAGGGCGTGACCTCGTCGTAGCGGTCGTAGAGCAGTTCGTCGTACACCTCTGCGGCCGCGGCCAGCTGGTTGAACGCCTCGAACACGGCCGGGTCGTCCTCCCCCGACCTGCGTTCGACCGCGGCCAGGTGGCGGTCGAGCGCGGTCTTGACCGCCTCGGCGGCGGCGCGTACCTCGGCAGCGGTGGGCTGCGCAGCATCAGACATAGTGCAGACGCTATCCGTACCGGGCCCCAGCCCGCACAATAGATGCGATGCCGGAATACGAATTTGTCGACGTGTACGTCCCTCGCGGGGTGTCCCGCAAGGAGACGGCACGTCTGCTGACGGACCACGCGGAGTACGGACACTGGGAGTTGCACCGTCTGACCCTGCTGCGCGACGGCAGCCGCAAGGTGCGGTTGCGCCGGCGGATCATCCGCCAGGTGCGGGCCACGTGGTGAGCGGGGACGGGGCACTGGGAGAACACACATGACGGAGCGGGCCCCGCGGCAGCGGGGCCCGCTCCGTTGTGCGGGGATGTCAGGCCGAGGCGCGGGCCTTGCGGTAGAGGATCGCGCCCGCGAGCAGCGCGCCCGCCCCGGCCGGGAGGGCCAGGCCGAGCGGCAGATCGCTGCCGGTGCTGGCGAGCTGGGCGTCGCCGTCGGGCTGCGTGACGAACTGGCCGCCCGGCTTGTTGCCGTGCGAGGAGCCGCCCGGGGTCTCGCCGCCCGTGGAGGGCGGGGTGCCCGGGGTGCCGGGGCCGCCCGGCTCACCGGGGTTGCCAGGGTTGCCGGGGTTGCCGGGGTCACCCGGGTTTCCGGGGGTGCCGGGATCGCCCGGGTTACCGGGGGTGCCGGGGTCGCCCGGGTTACCGGGGGTGCCGGGATCGCCCGGGTTACCGGGGTTCCCCGGGTTTCCGGGAGTGCCGGGGTCCCCCGGCTGGCCCGGGTTGCCCGGCTGGCCCGGGGTCTCATGGCCGCCGCCCGGCGGGGTGCCGTGGTGGCCGCCGCCGTTGGAGCAGTCGTTGCCCGTGCTGGGGTTGCCGACGCCGATGACGTCGACGCTGTTGCCGCAGACGTTCACCGGCACGTGGACCGGTGCCTGGACGTGGTTGCCCGAGCCGACACCGGGCGAGTCGGTGGCGTGCCCACCCGCGTGGGAGCCGCCCTTGCCGCCGTGACCACCATGACCGCCGTGTTCGCCGTATCCCCCCGGCGACGATCCACCGCCCTTGTTGGCGCACGAGTTGCCCACCGACGGGTTGAGCACACCGACGACGTTGACCGTGTTCCCGCACACGTTGACCGGCGCGTACACCGGCGCCTGCACCGAGTTTCCGGACAGTACGCCGGGCGAGCCCGACGCCGAGCCCTGGGCGCCCGAGTCGGCGTGAGCGGAGCCGCCCGCGGCGGCGATCACGCCGGTCGCGGCCGCCACGGTCATCAGACCCTTGCGAGTAGCCTGTCGCATTTGCTGAATACCTGCCTTCGACCCTGTCTCGAATTCTTCTCGAATTCCTTGAAAGAAGCGTTCGGCCCCGGAGCGCATGGCGCGCGCTCCGGGACCGATGGCTTTGGACTCCCCTCAGCGAGGGGAAAGCATCACTTGTTGATGCAGGTGTTGCCGAAGGCGGGGTTCAGCAGCCCGATCACGGAGACCGTGTTGCCGCAGACGTTCACCGGGACGTGAACGGGCACCTGGACAACGTTGCCGGACAGGACGCCCGGGGAGTGCACGGCGGCACCCTGAGCACCCGAGTCGGCGACGGCCAGGCCCGCGCCCGCGAGAACCAGCCCACCGGTGGCAGCCGCAGCAGCGACGACCTTCTTGATCATTATTCCTCCTAGTTGGCAAAGCGACCCATCTTGCGATCGCATTACCTGTAACGAGGAGGGAGTAATGAGGCTACGAGCTTATGGTCGCATTCACCCTTCCCAGTCGATTCCGTACGCGCGACCGAATACGGCGTTTCGCAGGGTGGCTCAGGACAGATCGATGAAGCGGTCGAGCACGCGCACACCGAACCGCAGGCCCTCCACCGGCACCCGCTCGTCCACGCCGTGGAACATCCCGGCGAAGTCCAGCTCCGGGGGCAGCTTCAGCGGCACGAAGCCGAAACCGCGGATGCCCAGGTCGTCGAAGGACTTGGCGTCCGTGCCGCCGGAGAGCATGTAGGGGATCGCCTTGGCGGTCGGGTCCTCGGCCAGCAGCGCGGACTGCATCGCCCCGACGAGCGCCCCGTCGAAGGTGGTCTCCACGGCCTTGTCGGCATGGACGTCCTCGCGGCGCACGTTCGGGCCGAGGATCCGGTCGAGGTCGGCGAGGAACTCCTCCTCGTGGCCGGGCAGGAAGCGTCCGTCGACGTGGGCGGTCGCCTCGCCCGGGATGACGTTGACCTTGTAACCGGCGCCGAGCTGGGTCGGGTTGGCCGTGTTGCTCAGGGTCGCGCCGATGAACTTGGCGATGCCGCCGAGCCTGACGAGGGTCGACTCCATGTCCTCCGGGTCGAGTTCGGTGCCGAGCGCGTCACCGAGCTCGTCGAGGAAGGCGCGGGTGGTCTTGGTGACGCGCACCGGGAACTTGTGCCGCCCGAGCCGCGCGACGGCCTCCGACAGCTCGGTGATCGCGTTGTCCCGGTGGATCATCGATCCGTGCCCGGCGGTGCCGGCCACGGTGAGCTTCATCCAGTGCATGCCCTTCTCGGCCGTCTGGATCATGTAGAGCCGCCGCTGCTCGCTGACGGTGAACGAGAACCCGCCCACCTCGCTGATCGCCTCGGTGACGCCCTCGAACAGCTCGGGGTGCTTGCGCACGAGGTGCTTGGCGCCGTACGTGCCGCCGGCCTCCTCGTCGGCGAGGAACGCGAGGACGATGTCGCGCGGGGGCTTGCGCCCGCTGCGCAGCCGGTCGCGGACGACCGCCAGGGTCATCGCGTCCATGTCCTTCATGTCGACGGCCCCGCGGCCCCACACACAGCCGTCGGCGACCTCGCCCGAGAAGGGGTGGTGCGTCCAGTCGTCCGCGTTGGCCGGTACGACGTCGGTGTGGCCGTGGATGAGGAGCGCGGGCCGGGAGGGGTCCTCGCCCTCGATCCGGGCGACCGTGGAGGCCCGGCCCGGATGGGACTCGAAGATCTGGGGGTCGAGCCCGACCTCGGCGAGCTTCTCGGCGACGTACTCCGCCGCCTTGCGCTCGCCCGGACCCGAGTGGTCGCCGTAGTTGCTGGTGTCGATCTGGATCAGCTCGCGGCAGAGGTCCACGACCTCGTCCTCGCCGGTGACGCTCCTGGCCGTGTCCGTCTCGCTCACGTGCTTCCTCCCGGTGTCACTGCTGGTGGGTCCTCCTCTCATCCTCCCTCTCCCCGGCCCGCTCCCCAAGAGCGCTCCCGGCCCGTCACACGCCGTTCACGCCTAGCCGGGGTGCGGACGGGGGGTGATCGGCCACCCCGGAAAGCCTGGTAATGTTTACGTCGTCGCCGCGGGGAGAACCCACGCGACAGACACCTTGTCCGGGTGGCGGAATGGCAGACGCGCTAGCTTGAGGTGCTAGTGCCCTTTATCGGGCGTGGGGGTTCAAGTCCCCCCTCGGACACATGAAGCCTGAGGGCCGTGACCGTGAGGTCACGGCCCTCAGGCGTTTCCCGGAAAGGTGACCATGACCAGCCGTTCCTGCCCCTGCGGACTCCCCCAGCCCTACGAGGCGTGCTGCGGCCGTTTCCACTCCGGTGCCGCCACCGCGCCGACCGCCGAGGCGTTGATGCGGTCGCGGTACTGCGCGTTCGTGAAGGGGGACGTCGCGTATCTGCTGCGGACGTGGCATCCGCGGACGCGGCCGGGGCGGCTGGAGCTGGATCCGGGGATGCGGTGGACCGGTCTTGAGGTGCTGGGGACGAGCGACGGGTCCGCGTTCCACTCGACCGGCACCGTGGAGTTCCGGGCGTCGTACCGGGGCGGGTCGCTGCACGAGCTGAGCCGGTTCGAGCGGGTCGACGGGGCCTGGGTGTACGTCGACGGGGAGTTCCCGGCGTAACGGGTGCCACGGCGGGAGACGCGGAGCCCTCGGCACTGCGGGTGCTACGGCGCCAGGACGTCGAGTTCCTGGAGGGCGCCGACCGTGATCTCGCGGGTCAGCTCCTCCGCCCGGGCGGCGTCGCCCTCGCGGACCGCCTCGGCGACCTGGACGTGCAGGGTGACGGCGGCCGGGTCGGGGTCCTCGAACATCACGTCGTGCTGGGTGCGGCCCGTCAGAACCTCGGCGACGACGTCGCCGAGGCGGGCGAACATCTCGTTGCCGGAGGCGATCAGGACGACGCGATGGAAGGCGACGTCATGGTGGAGGTAGCCCTCCAGTTTGTGACCGCGTGAGTGGGCCACCATGCCGAGGGCGCACTCGGTGAGCTCGGCGCACTGCTCGGCCGTGGCGTGCCGGGCGGCGAGGCCGGCCGCGACGGGTTCGATGGCCGAGCGCAGCACCGTGAGGGAGCGCAGCTGCCCGGGGCGGTCGGCTCCGGCCAGGCGCCAGCGGATGACCTGTGGGTCGTAGACGTTCCACTCGGACTTCGGGCGGACCGTGACGCCGACGCGGCGGCGGGACTCGACCAGGTACATGGACTCCAGGACGCGGACGGCCTCGCGCATCACGGAGCGCGACACGTCGAAACGCTGGGCGAGCTCGTCGGTGCGCAGAACGCTGCCCGGCGGGTACTCACCCGCCGTGATCTCGGGGCCGAGGGTGTCCAGTACCCGGCCGTGCAGCCCCCGGCCCGTTGCGCTCATGCACTCAGCGTACGGGGTAGATCACGGAGACAAAAAGTCAGACTTATTTGTCACGGTCTCTTGAATTCGTCGTACCTAATGGGTTTCAGTTGCGTCGACATCACGTGTCGACCTCGGACAGCAGACAGTGAGGCAGCGATGAACACCCCCCATGTCGTCGTGGTCATGGGCGTAGCGGGCACCGGCAAGACCACCATCGGTCCCCTGCTCGCGGCCCGGCTCGGCGTTCCGTACGCCGAGGGCGACGACTTCCACCCGCCGGCCAACATCGCCAAGATGTCGGCCGGCACCCCGCTCACCGACGAGGACCGCCTGCCCTGGCTCGACGCCATCGGCGCGTGGGCCCACGGGCGGGCCGGGCTCGGCGGGGTCGTCAGCTGCTCGGCGCTGAAGCGGTCGTACCGCGACCGGCTGCGGGCCGCCGCGCCGGGCGTGGTCTTCGTGCATCTCACGGGTGACCGCGCGCTGATCGAGGACCGGATGTCGCACCGGCAGGGGCACTTCATGCCCACGGCGCTGCTCGACTCACAGTTCGCCACGCTCCAGCCCCTCGGGGCGGACGAGGCGGGGGTCGGGGTGGACGTCGCGGGCGGCCCGGAGGAGATCACCGAGCGGGCGGTGCACGCCTTGCAGGACCTCCCCGAGCCCGTCCAGTAGCCCCTGGCCGTACCTCGACGACTTCAACAAGAAGAACGGCACCGACATCGTGCCCGTCGTCACGGTCCACCTGGAGCCGCTCGGCCTCTACTCCCACAAGGTCAAGAAGGCCGACGACCTGAAGAGCGGTGCG
>NZ_JAIGQA010000067.1:0-35536 GCF_019733245.1 Streptomyces sp. WAC04114 | reverse complement strand
GTGCGGGGGCGGCCCGGGGTCGGCCGGGATGCGGTCGGCGAGGAACCCGTAGGCGCGTCGCAGTCCGGGGTCGGTCTGGGAGCGCCACCAGCGTGCGACTCCGTACCAGCCGGGAGCCGCGAGGGCGCCGCCGTGGTGGCGGACGGACAGCCCGGCCGCGAGCACCGCGAACCTCAGCCGCTCCGCCAGCGGCCAGCCGCCGAGGGAGGCCGCGACGAAGCTCGCGCCGAAGACGTCCCCGGCGCCCGTCGCGTCCAGGACGTCGGTGGCCAGGGCCGGGACCTCGGCGTACTCGCCGGTGATCTGGTCGACGGCGAGGGCGCCGTCCCCGCCCCGGGTCACCACGGCGACCGGCACCAGTTCGGAGAGCGTGCCGAGTGCGGCCACCGCGCTGTCGGTGCGGGTGTAGGCCATCGCCTCGGCCTCGTTCGGGAGGAAGGCGTGGCACAGGGCCAGTTGCTCCAGCAGGGCCGTCGGCCACTCCTGGGCGGGGTCCCAGCCGACGTCGGCGTAGATCTGGGTGCCGTCGGCGGCGGCCTTGGCGAGCCATTCGCGCGGCTCGGCCTCGAGGTGCACCAGGGCGGTCCGCGCGCCGGGCGGGTCGCCCATCAGCGCGTCCTGCGAGTACGGCGGCTCCTGTCCATGGGTGAGCAGGGCCCGGTCGTGGCCGTGGGCGACGGAGACGGTGACCGGGGTCGGCCAGCCGTCCGCCGTACGGGAGAGCGAGAGGTCGACGCCTTCCTGGTCGCGCAGGACCTCGCGGCAGTGTGCTCCGTAGAAGTCGTCGCCGAACACCGTGGCCAGGGAGGTCCTGAGGCCGAAGCGGGAGGCGGCCACGGCCAGGTTCGCGATGCCGCCCGGGCCGCAGCCCATGCCGCCGGTCCAGATCTCCTCGCCCGGGGTGGGCGGCTTGCCGAGGCCCGTGAGGACGAGGTCGTAGAAGAGCAGCCCCGTCAGCAGCACATCGGGCCGGTCATCGTCCACGGATGTGTCCTCTCGCTCAGGGCTTTGACGGAGATCGTCAAAACTCTTCATTTCTGTGAGCGGAATCGTGCGCTGCTCCGAGGGATTGGTCAATACCCGAGCAGAAATAAGCATGGCGATGATTGGAGATGACGAGTAATGTGCACCGCGTGCTGGCAGAACGACGACACCAACTCATCCTGCGCGCCCTGCGCGCCGGCGGGCCCGCGGCCGTGACCGACCTCTCGGAGCAACTGGGGGTGAGTCCCGCCACCATCAGGCGTGACCTGGTCAAACTGGAGGAAGACGGACTGCTCACACGCGTGCACGGCGGCGCCGTCGTGGAGGAGGGCGACCAGCCCTTCGCCGAGGTCGCCGAGGTGCGCGTCCACGAGAAGGACGCCATAGCCGAACGCGCCGCCGCGATGATCGAGGACGGCCAGTCGGTGCTGCTGGACATCGGCACGACGGCCTACCGGCTCGCCCGGCAGCTGCACGGACGCCGGCTCACCGTGATCACCAGCAACCTGGTGGTCTACGAGGAACTCGCCGACGACGAGGGCATCGAGCTGGTGCTGCTCGGCGGCATGGTCCGCCGCGAGTACCGCTCCCTGGTCGGCTTCCTCACCGAGGACAACCTGCGCCAGCTGCACGCCGACTGGCTCTTCCTCGGCACCAGCGGTGTGCGGCCCGGCGGGCAGGTCATGGACACGACGGTCGTGGAGGTGCCGGTCAAGCGCGCCATGATCAAGGCCGGCGAGAAGGTGGTGCTGCTCGCCGACGCGGCGAAGTTCCCGGGGAACGGCATGGCGAAGGTCTGCGGCCCTGAGGAACTGGACGCGGTGGTGACCAACGAGCCGGTCGACGCGGCGACGCGGGCCTCCTTCGAGGAGGCGGGCGTCGAGGTCGTCGTCGTGGGAAGGGTGCAGACGTGAAGCCATTCCCGGCCGAGGCGGCCGGGCTCCCGGCCCGGGCGGCCCCGCCCTTCGGTGAACAGCAAGGTCACACACCCCCGACACCGGCCGGGCCGGAACCGGCCCGGCGTCGTGAAGCGAGTTCAAGGAGGTGGCGCGTGCCCGGTTCTCACGACGTGCCGCGCACAGCCTGCCGAATCGGAGGAACGCGGTGAAGCTGACGATTCTGGGCGGCGGAGGATTCCGCGTGCCGCTGGTGTACGGAGCGCTCCTCCAGGACCATGCCGAGGGCCGGGTGACCCGTGTCGTCCTGCACGACCTGGACGCCGGACGGCTGTCGGCGGTGACACGCGTCCTCGCCGAGCAGGCGGCCGGCGTCCCCGACGCGCCCGAGGTGAGCGCCACCACCGACCTCGACGAGGCCCTGCGCGGCGCCGACTTCGTGTTCTCCGCGATCCGCGTCGGCGGCCTGGAGGGACGCGCGAACGACGAACGCGTGGCCCTGGCCGAGGGCGTGCTGGGCCAGGAGACGGTGGGCGCGGGCGGCATCGCCTACGGCTTGCGCACGGTCCCGGTCGCCGTCGACATCGCGCAGCGGGTGGCCCGGCTCGCGCCCGACGCCTGGGTCATCAACTTCACCAACCCGGCCGGACTGGTCACCGAAGCCATGTCCCGCCACCTCGGCGACCGCGTCATCGGCATCTGCGACTCCCCGGTCGGCCTGGGCCGCCGCATCGCCCGGGTGCTCGGCGTGAAGAACCCCGGCGAGGCGTGGATCGACTACGTCGGCCTCAACCACCTCGGCTGGGTCCGCGGCCTGCGCGTCGCCGGCCGCGACGAACTGCCGCGCCTGCTCGCCGACCCCGACCTGCTCGGCTCGTTCGAGGAGGGCAAGCTCTTCGGCACCGACTGGCTGCGCTCCCTCGGCGCGATCCCCAACGAGTACCTGCACTACTACTACTTCAACCGCGAGGCCGTACGGGCCTACCAGCAGGCCGAGAAGACCCGCGGCGCCTTCCTGCACGACCAGCAGGCCCGCTTCTACGCCGAGATGAAGAACCCGCAGGCCCCCGCCCTCACGGTCTGGGACCGCACCCGCGCCGAGCGCGAGGCCACCTACATGGCCGAGAACCGGGAGACCGCGGGCGCCGGCGAACGCGACGAGGACGACCTGTCCGGCGGCTACGAGAAGGTGGCCCTCGCCCTGATGCGGGCGATCGCCCGGGACGAGCGCACCACCCTGATCCTCAACGTCCGCAACCGGCGCACGCTGTCGGTCCTGGACACGGAGGCCGTCATCGAGGTCCCCTGCCTCGTCGACGCCAACGGCGCCCACCCCGTCACCGTCGACCCGCTGCCCGGCCACGCCACCGGCCTGGTCTGCGCGGTCAAGGCGGTCGAGCGAGAGGTGCTGGCCGCCGCCGACTCCGGCTCCCGCGCGACGGCCGTGAAGGCCTTCGCCCTGCATCCGCTCGTCGACTCCGTCAACGTGGCCCGCAGGCTGGTCGAGGGCTACGCCGAGGTCCACCCCGGGCTGGCGTACCTTAGGTGACCGTCGATCGGTAAGCGCTTTCCCTCGCCGCTTCCCGCCCGCTCGCTCTTACCGCTTCCTGGAGACATCCCATGCACGACGAAAGCCGCCGCATCGAGGAGCGCGTGCAGCGCCTTCACGACCAGCGCATCAAGACCGCGGTCTACGCGGCCACCGTCCCCTTCGAAGTGGAGGCCTGGCAGGCCCCGGGGGAACCGGTCCCGTTCGAGGAGGCCGCCGCAGCCTCCTACGAGCCGTTCGCGATGGGCACCCCGTGGGGCCCGCCCTGGGGCACCACCTGGTTCCGCATGCGCGGACAGGTGCCCGCCGAGTGGGAAGGCAAGCGCGTGGAGGCCGTCATCGACCTCGGGTTCGTCGGCGACTGGCCCGGCAACCAGGCCGAGGCCCTCGTCCACCTCACGGACGGCACCCCGCTGAAGGCCGTCAACCCGCTCAACCAGTACGTGGCGATCGCCAACCCGGCCCAGGGCGGGGAGACGGTCGACTACCTGGTCGAAGCCGCCTCCAACCCGGACATCCTCGCGGACAACTTCTCGAGGCCCACGCCCCTCGGCGACAAGCTGACCGCGGGCGACAAGCCCCTCTACACCTTCCGCTCCGCCGACATCGCCGTCCTCGACGAGGAGGTCTGGCACCTCGACCTCGACGTGCAGGTGCTGCGCGAGCTGATGCTGGAGCTCGGGGAGCACGACCCGCGCCGGCACGAGATCGCCCACGCCCTCGACCGCGCGATGGACCGGCTCGACCTGGACGACGTCTCCGGCTCGGCCGCCGCCGTGCGCGAGGCGCTCAAGCCGGCGCTGTCCAGGCCCGCGCACGCCAGCGCGCACACGATCTCCGGCGTCGGCCACGCCCACATCGACTCCGCCTGGCTCTGGCCGATCCGCGAGACCAAGCGCAAGACGTCCCGCACCTTCTCCAACGTCACCTCGCTCGCCGACGAGTACGACGACTTCATCTTCGCCTGCTCCCAGGCCCAGCAGTACGAGTGGGTCCGCGACCACTACCCCAAGGTGTGGGCCCGCATCCAGGAGTCGGTCAAGAACGGCCAGTGGGCGCCCGTCGGCGGCATGTGGGTCGAGTCCGACGGCAACCTGCCCGGCGGCGAGGCCGTCGCCCGCCAGTTCGTCCACGGCAAGCGGTTCTTCATGGACCACTTCGGCATCGAGACCAAGGGCGTCTGGCTGCCGGACTCCTTCGGCTACAACGCGGCCTACCCGCAGATCGCCAAGCTCGCCGGGAACGAGTGGTTCCTCACCCAGAAGATCTCCTGGAACCAGACCAACCGCTTCCCCCACCACACCTTCTGGTGGGAGGGCATCGACGGCACCCGCATCTTCACCCACTTTCCGCCGGTCGACACCTACAACGCCCGCTTCAGCGGCGAGGAGATGTCCCGCGCGGTCCGCAACTACTCCGAGAAGGGCGGCGCCTCCCGCTCCCTGGCCCCCTTCGGCTGGGGCGACGGCGGTGGCGGCCCCACCCGCGAGATCATGGAACGGGCCCGCCGGCTGGCCGATCTGGAGGGCTCCGCGAAGGTCGTCGTCGAACACCCCGACGAGTTCTTCGCCAAGGCCCGCGAGGAGTACCCGGACGCGCCCGTGTGGGTCGGCGAGCTCTACCTGGAGCTGCACCGCGCCACCTACACCTCCCAGGCCCGCACCAAGCAGGGCAACCGCCGCTCCGAGCACCTCCTGCGCGAGGCCGAACTCTGGGCGACCACGGCCGCCCTGCACGCGCCGGGCTACAGCTACCCGTACGAGAAGCTGGACCGGCTGTGGAAGACGGCGCTGCTGCACCAGTTCCACGACATCCTGCCCGGCTCCTCCATCGCCTGGGTGCACCGCGAGGCCGAGGCCGAGTACGCCCGCGTCGCCCGGGAACTGCACGCCCTGACCAGCGAGGCGGTCGCCGCCCTGGGCGCCGGCGCTCCCCGCGTCTTCAACACCAGCCCCTACGACCGGGCCGAGGTGGTCCGCAGCGCCGACGGCACACCGGTGTACGTGGAGGTGCGCGCGAGCGGCTCCGCGCCCCTGGCCGACGCCGCGCCTCCGCAGCCGGTGACGGTGGACGGCCGCGTCCTCGACAACGGCCTGGTCCGCGTGGAGGTCGCCGAGAACGGCACCCTGTCCTCCGTCCGCGACCTGCGGGCCGGCCGCGAGGTGCTCGCCGAGCCGGGCAACCTGCTCCGCCTGCACACCGACCTGCCCAACTACTGGGACGCCTGGGACATCGACAAGCACTACAAGAACCGCTACACGGACCTCCTGGACGCGTCGTCCGTCACGGTCGTCGAGCAGGACCCGCTGGTCGGCGCGATCCGTGTCGAGCGGTCCTTCGGCAAGGGCTCCACTATCACCCAGACGATCAGCGTCCGGGCCGGCAGCCCCCGCATCGACATCGAGACGGACATCGACTGGCACGAGACGGAGAAGATCCTCAAGGCGGCCTTCCCGGTCGACATCCGCGCCCCGCACTCCTCCGCGGAGATCCAGTTCGGCCACATCCAGCGCCCCACCCACACCAACACCAGCTGGGAGTCGGCCCGCTTCGAGGTCTCCGGCCACCGCTGGGTCCACCTGGCCGAGCCCGGTTACGGCGTCGCCGTCATCAACGACTCGACGTACGGCCACGACGTCTCCCGCACCGTCCGCGAGGACGGCGGCACCACGACCACCGTCCGCCTCAGCCTGGTCCGCGCCCCGCGCATCCCGGACCCCGAGGCCGACCAGGGCCGTCACCGCTTCACCTACGCGCTGCTGCCCGGCGCGACCGTCGAGGACGCCGTCGCCGAGGGCTACGCCCTCAACCTCCCGCTGCGGGTGGCCGACGCGGCCGGCGCCCCCGAACCGGTCGTCTCGGCCGAGGGCGAGGGCATCACCGTGGAGGCGGTCAAGCTCGCCGACGACGCCTCCGGCGACGTCGTCGTACGGCTCTACGAGTCCCGCGGCGGCCGGGCCACCGGCACCCTGCGCACCGGGTTCCCGCTGGCCGGCGCCCAGATCACCGACCTGCTGGAACGCCCGCTGGAGGACGCGGAGATCACCGACGGGGCCGTCGCCCTCACCCTGCGGCCCTTCCAGATCCTCACCCTGCGCCTGCGAAGGAGCTGACCTCATGGCCATGCAGCCGTGGTTCGAGGACGCCAAGCTCGGCATCTTCGTCCACTGGGGCATCTACGCCGTCGACGGCGTCCAGGAATCCTGGTCGTTCTACGACGACATCGTTCCGCACGAGAGGTACATGTCCCAGCTCGACCGGTTCACGGCCGCCCGCTACGACCCGCGCGACTGGGCGAGGCTCTTCGCGCGGGCCGGCGCCCGGTACGCCGTCCTGACCAGCCGCCACCACGACGGGGTTGCCCTGTGGGACACCGCGTACGGCGAGCTGAACGTGGGCCGTGACCTGATCGGCGGCTACGCCGAGGCCCTGCGCGAGCAGGGCCTCAAGGTCGGCCTCTACTACTCCCACTCCGACTGGAACCACCCCGACTACGCCTCCACCCGCAAACCCGGCCGCCCGCCGGAGCTGGAGGACAACCGCTACTCCGAGGTCGCCGCCGAGTTCGAGGACCTGGAGGCCTGGGAGAGGTTCCTCGCCTACCGCGACGGCCAGATCCGCGAGCTCACCCGCCGCTACCGGCCCGACCTGATGTGGTTCGACGGCGAGTGGGACCGCAGCGAGGAGCAGTGGCGCATCCCCGAACTCGCCGCCCTCATCCGCTCCGAGGTGCCGGACGTCGTCTTCAACGCCCGCATGCTCAGCGAGGGCGACTACGCCACCCCCGAGCAGGGCGCCCCCGTCATCCCCCCGGACGGCCCCTGGGAGCTCTGCCTCACGATCAACGACTCCTGGGGCCACCAGCACCACGACCACCACCACAAGTCCGTCGACCAGCTGATCCGCTACTTCACCGAGACCATCGGCGGCGGAGGCAACCTGCTGCTCAGCGTCGGCCCGCGGGAGGACGGCACGATCACGGACGAGCAGGCCCGGCGGCTGGAGGGGCTCGGCGACTGGATCGCCCGGCACACCGAAGCCGTGTACGGCACCGTCCGAGGACTCCCGCCCGGGCACCACTACGGCCCGAGCACCCTCTCCAAGGACCGCCGCACCCTCTACCTGACCGTCTTCGACGCCCCGCGCGCCGAGATCAACGTCCGTGGATTGCTGAACAAGGTCAGCCGGGTCTCGGTCCTGGGCAGCGGCACCGAACTGCCACACGAGGTCACCGGCGGCCTCCACGAGACACCCGGAATCCTCTGGATCGCACCACCGGCGGCGGCAGACCTCGACCCGCACGCCACGGTGCTGGCCGTCGAACTGGAAGGAGAACTGGAGCTGTACCGGGGCGGGGGCCGCTTCTGACGCCGAGGGCGCGGTCGGCGCGCCCGCCCACCTGCACACCGAGGCGTCCCGCACGCCTTCGCCGCAGCGCCGGGGGCGACAGCCGACGTGCTGTTCGTCTTCACCCGGGCGCCGCACGCTTCGACTACCGCGGCTACTGGGCAGGGTGATGCACGGCGAGGCCGACCCGCAGGAGATCAAGGACTCCTCGGAACGCTTCGACAACCACTACGTCGACAGCCCGGTGTGGCGCGAGGCGCTCGCGGCCAGGCCCGGGAGCGGCGCCGCCTGAGCCGCCGACCCGACGGCGCCGGCCTGCTCGGGCGCAGCGGGCGAGGGCACCGCCGGGAGCGGCTCGGCCACCTCCGGCCGCTGCTGCGGCAGCGACACCGGTCGCAGCGGACGCGGCCCCGACACCACCGTGTAGTCCTGGCCCAGGAACGGCGGGACGACCTCTCCCGGGTCCTCGCCGAGGGCCAGCTGCACGGCGGCCCAGGGGGCGTTGACGCCGCACAGCGACAGCTGGTGCAGGCCGCCGGCCGGGCGGGTGTTGACGTCCATGAGGACCGGCCGGTCGCCGAACATCCGGAACTGGATGTTGGACAGGTAGTGCAGACCGAAGCCCTCCGCGATCCGCCGGGCCGGGTCCAGCCACTGTTCGTGCAGAGTGAAGCCCCGGCGGCGGCCGTTCTTCGTGCGGCCCACCGCCAGCCGGACCCGGTTGTCCGGACCGGTCAGGCAGTCCACCGACACCTCGGGCTGCTCCAGACGCGGCATCACCAGCCAGTCGACCGGCTCCTCGGCCTGCCGCAGCGCCTCCAGCACCAGGTCGAGCGGCACGTACGGGCTGGGGAACCCGCTCAGATGCATCAGGGAGAAGGGCGTACGCGTGATCACCCGGAACCCCACCCCGCCGGCCCCGGACGCCGGCTTGAAGCAGGCCTTGTGCCCGCTGGACTCCAACTCCTCGACGGCTGCGACGAGTTCGTCTTCCGAGCGGACCCGGTACCACGGCGGAACCGGGACGCCGATCGCCTGGACCGCCTCATAGGCGATCACCTTGTCGTGGAAGACGGCCACGGCCTCGGGCGGCGGCGCCAGCACCGCGGTGCCGGCCGCCTCGAACTCGGCGCGGTGCGCCACGATCGCCGACTGGTGCAGCCGGGGCACGAACACGTCGATGCCGCGCCGCGCGCACTGGTCCAGCGCGAACTCGACGTACCCGGCCGGGGACAGGTTCTCGGGCTCCAGCTCGGCGGTGTCGGCGGCGGCCAGCACCGGCGAGTCGGGGTCGCCGTGGGTGGCGTGGATCTCCACGGCCCGATCGCTGGGATTTCTCCGCAGCTGATCCATGAAGAACACGTTCTCCGCGTACGTGCGGTTGAGCCAGACGCGTACGCGAGAGACCATGCAGGCCGCCTTTCACGGTTCGCGGGCAGGGCTGAGCAGCCCGTGCCCGGGCAGGAAAATGGAGGGACACCAAACCGCCCCTGTGAAAGGGAAGTTCGTAGCGGTGGTGTTGGGCCAGATCATACGGCTTCGGCGAGCCCTGTCGTGCAACGCGCGTGTGAAGGAATTCTCCGCCCACGGCCCCCGGGCCGCTCTTGCTCCCCGTCACGCGGATGTGATCTCTTGGTGACGTCCGGGTGCGCGCGGAGGGGGCGAGAGGTGACGTCGACGGCCGGTGGTGCCGCACAACTGCTGGCCATCAGCGATCTGCACATCGGTTACCCGGAGAACCGTGCCCTGGTCGAGGGCATGCGGCCCGGGACGGACGAGGACTGGCTGCTCGTGGCCGGTGACGTCGCGGAGACCGTGGCGGACGTCCGCTGGGCCCTGGAGACGCTCGCGGGCCGCTTCCGCAAGGTCGTCTGGGTGCCCGGCAACCACGAGCTGTGGACCCATCCGAGCGACGCCGTCACCCTGCGCGGTGTCGACCGCTACACGTACCTGGTCGAGCTGTGCCGCGAACTCGGCGTGACGACACCCGAGGATCCCTACCCCGTCTGGGACGGCCCCGGTGGCCCGGTCGCCGTGGCCCCGCTGTTCCTGCTGTACGACTACTCGTTCCTGCCGGCCGGCTGCACCACCAAGGAGCAGGGCCTGGAGTACGCGCAGGGCACCGGGATCGTGTGCACCGACGAGTACCTCCTGCACCCCGACCCGTACCCGAGCCGGGAGGCCTGGTGCCGGGCCCGGGTCGCCGAGACCGAACGCAGACTCGCCGAACTCCCCGGCGACCTGCCGGTGATCCCCGTCAACCACTACCCGCTGCACCGGCATCCGATGGACGTGCTCTGGCACCCCGAGTTCGCCATGTGGTGCGGCACGGACCTGACCGCCGACTGGCACCGCAGGTTCCGCGTGCACACCATGGTCTACGGCCATCTGCACATTCCCCGCACCACCTTCCACGAGGGCGTGCCCTTCGAAGAGGTGTCGGTGGGCTATCCGCGCGAGTGGAGCAAGCGGGCCCAGCCGCCGGGGCGGCTGCGGCGCATCCTGCCGAGGGAGGGCGAGGAGCGGTGATCGAGGAACTGCTGCCGGACGCGGTGGTCACGGTGGAGGCGTACGGCCACGAGGACGCGGAGACCCCGCTGTACCCCGAGGAGGCGGCGCTCGTGGCCCGGGCGGTCGCCAAGCGGCGCAGGGAGTTCGCCGCCGTGCGCTCCTGCGCCCGCAGGGCCATGGAGAAGCTCGGTGTGCCGCCGCAGCCGATCCTGCCCGGGGAGCGCGGCGCCCCCCGCTGGCCGGCCGGTCTCGCCGGCAGCATGACCCACTGCGACGGCTACTGTGCCGCGGCCCTGGTCCGGGCCGGTGACCTGGCCTCCCTCGGCATCGACGCCGAGGTCCACGGGCCGCTGCCCGAGGGCGTCCTGCCGTCCGTGGCCCTGCCGGCCGAGGCGGACCGGCTGCGCGGGCTCGCGGCCGAACGCCCCGACATCCACTGGGACCGGTTGCTGTTCAGCGCGAAGGAGTCCGTCTACAAGGCGTGGTTCCCCCTCACCGGGAAGTGGCTGGACTTCATGGAGGCCGACATCGAGCTCACCGCCGACGGCACCTTCCGCGCGGCGCTGCTCGTCCCCGGCCCGTGGGTGGGCGGCCGCCGCCTCAGCCACTTCGACGGCCGCTGGACGGCGGGGCGGGGTCTGATCGCGACGGCGATAGCGCTGCCGCCCGGCTGACCCCTCCCCACACGATCCGGCCGGGGCCCGCCGCACGGCTGACACCGCGCCCCGACCCGGCCAGGGAGCCCCGGGTCAGGGACCGGGCTCCGGGCACCAGTTCTCCAGGAGACGGAAGAACGCCTCCTCGTTGCCGGTCAGCCCCGCGCGCTCCAGGGCCTGCTCCGCCTCGGCGAGCACCGCGGGCGGGACGAGCGGCGGGCCGCCCTCCAGGTCGAAGGCGGCGCGGACGGTGTGCAGCAGCCGCAGATAGGCCTGGACGGCGGTGCGTTCACGATCGGTCAGAACGGCGGTGGGCATCGGTCGGCTCTCCCCGTGTCGGCGTCGTCGGTCCCGCGCCCTCGCGGCGCGCACGCCCCGCACAACGGTGGCGCCCCTCCAGCTTGCCGCCCACCACTGACAATCCGGTCCCCTCGCCCTCCGGTTCGCCCGCTCGGCGGAGGCGAACCGCACCACGTCGCCGTGGCGGCGGCCCGTCAGCCCTGCGGTCCGCGATACCCCAGAGACGCCTCGATCCGACCCGCCAGATGATCGCGCTGCACCGGCCCCCGCGCCGACGAACCCGCGAGCCACGCCCGGCACTTGCTGGCGAGCAGCAGCCCGAAGCTCTCCGCCTCCATCTCGTCGTCGAGGTCGAAACGGGTGCGCGCGGCGACCTTCAGCACCGTCGCCTCGAGGTCGGCGCCGTCGTGGAGCAGTCGGGCCGCCACGGCCGCGCCCTCGACGTGGTGGGAGCAGTGCCCGGCCTTCATGTGCCACAGCTCGTGGCCCAGGATCACCAACTGGTGGTCGGGAGCGGTGCGTTCCTCGATCACCACGAGGTCCTGGTCGGCCATGTCGAGCCAGAGCCCGCTGGCGGTCCCGGGCGGGAACGCGGCCGTACGGAAGAGGACGCGGCGGCCGCGGCGTCTGCTCATGCCGTCGCACAGAGCGGCGTACAGCTCCTCGGGCCGGGCCGGCGCGGGGAGGGTCAGCTCCGCGACCAGCTCGCCGCACAGGCGGCGCATTTCCTTACCGATGCCCACAGTTCTCCCCACGGTCACGACTCGGGCCGCTTGACGCTCTCCAGGAGCATGTCCAGCCACTCCGCGACCTTGTCGCGGTGCTGGTCGGTGGGCAGTTGCGCGGCCCGCCAGGCGATGCCGCGCACGCCGTGGTCCTGCAGCAGCCGCTCCAGCGGGTCGTCCGCCGCCGCGGCGGCCTCCCGCTCGCGGTCGGCGAGCTTCTGCAGCAGCTCCTGCTCGGTGTGCTGGAGGGCGCTCACGAGCGCCTCGGGGTCCTCGGCCGTCAGGAAGCCGGCGTGCACCCGGAAGAATCTCTGGAGGGCGTCGCAGTGCTCCATGGTCGGCCGCCGGTCGCCGTTGATGAGGGCGCCGGCCTGCTGGCGCGACATGCCCGCGCCGTCGGCGATCTCCTGCTGGGTGTACTTGCGGCCGTTGGGCTTGAGCCGCGTCCGGCGCAACAGGTCCAGGCGCTGCAGGAACCGGGCCTGGACATCGGGCTCGCCCGCCGGCCGGCCGCAGAGCAGGGCCTTGACCACGGGATCCGGGACCCCGGAGGCGATGGACAGCCGGCCGATGTCGAAGACCTCGGCGTGCGGCACGCCGAGCCGGTCGGCGAGCGCGCCGACACGGGAGACGACGGCCGGTAGCACGGCCGTCGGCGTGGCGCCCGGACCCTCGACGAAGCCACCCGTCACCGACAGATCTCCTACGTATCTCACAGGCTTCTCACACGTGGATGCCGTGACCTACCCGGCGTTAACTTCCCGGAGCGTAGCCGGTGCTTCGAACTCACATCCAGGTCTCGCCACAACTGTGGCCAATTTCAGCCGTCAACAGGCACGGAATGCCACGATAGTTGACACGCCTCAACCCGGGGCAGCAGGATCGGGGCGCCGCGTCAAGGCCGCACAGGCAAGAGGGGTGACCTCCCGATGGCATATCAGGCAGGAGGGCAGCGGCCGGCACCGCGGCCCGTCCCCGAGACTCCCGAGGCCCAGGCCTACCTGGAGGACTACGCCGGGCTCCTGGAGGGAGTCTCCTTCCCCTCCCTCGTCGTCGACCACTGCTGGGACGTGGTGCTGACCAACAGCGCCTTCCGGTCACTTTTCCGTGAGGTCGGACCGCATCCGACGGCGATGCCGGGCGACAACTTCCTCCGGTTCGTGCTGTTCCACCCCGACGCCCCCGGCGTGCTCGGCGACCACGAGGCCAGCTGGTGCCTGCCGATGCTCGCGCACTTCGCGCGGACCGTGGAGGGCCACGGCCCCGACCACGGTCTGCAAGCCATCCGCCGCGACATCGCCCAGGACCCGATCATGGAGGCCGCCTACCGGCACGGCCTGCCGCACTGGATCCGCGCGGTCGGCGAGGGCGCCGTCGAGCAGGACGGCGCCGTGCGGCCGCTGCTGCACCCCGATCCGCGCAGGGGCGCCACCGAGTGCCGGGTCGTCGTCGAGACGTCCAGGGCGCTCGAGGAACTGGGCTGCGCCCGGGTCACGTTCGTCCTGCGCGAGGCCCGCCGCTCCGCGCTCCGGGAGCGCCGCACGCGCCGCACGGCGACGGCGTCCCACCTGAGGGTCGTTCCCGCGGCCGATTGACGCGTGAGGGGCGCCCCCGGCGGCCGGCTGACGCGAGGGTCGTTCTCCGGCGGTCGGCTGAGGCTTGAGGGGCGCCCCCGGCGGCCGGCTGACGCGAGGGTCGTTCTCCGGCGGCTGACTGGCCCTTGAGGGTCGTCCCCGCGCCCGACCGACGCTTCAGGGCCGTTCCCGCTGCCGATCGACGCTGACGGTCGTCCCCGCTCCCGACCGGCCGCTCCCGTGCGACCGCCCGACCTTGTCCGTGCCCTTCCCAGACTCTGTGGTGTGTGACATGGTACTGATGTGAGCGAGTCGCTGACCTGCGATGTCGTGGTGGTCGGAGCCGGCGTGGTCGGTGCCGCGACCGCCCTGTACGCGGCCCGCGCCGGCCTGGACACCGTCGTGGTGGACCGGGGCCCGGTGGCCGGCGGCACGACCGGAGCGGGGGAGGGGAACCTCCTCGTCTCCGACAAGGAACCCGGACCGGAGCTCGAACTCGCCCTGCTGTCCGCCCGGCTCTGGGCCGCACTCGCCCGCGAGGGACTGGGCCGGGCCGTCGAGTACGAGGCGAAGGGCGGTGTCGTCGTCGCCGGCACGGACCGGGCCCTGACCGGGCTGGAGAAGCTCGCCGCCGAGCAGCGCGCGGCTGGGGTCGAGGCCGTCCCCGTGCCGCCCGACCGGCTCACCGACCTGGAGCCCTGCCTGGCCCCGGGCCTCGCGGGCGGCATGCACTACCCGCAGGACGCCCAGGTGATGCCCGCCCTCGCGGCGGCCCACCTGCTGCGCGCCTCGGGGGCCCGGGTGCGCACCGGCCGGGAGGTGACCGGGGTGCTGCGCGCCGCGGACGGTGCGGTACGCGGCGTGCGCACCGACCGGGGCGACCTGCACGCGCCCGCGGTCGTCAACGCGGCCGGCACCTGGGGCGGCGAGGTCGCGGCCCGCGCCGGAGTCCTGCTGCCGGTGCGGCCCCGGCGGGGTTTCGTCCTGGTCACCGAACCGCTGCCGCCCCGCATCCGGCACAAGGTGTACGCCGCCGACTACGTGGCCGACGTGGCCAGCGACTCGGCGGCGCTGCAGACCTCGCCGGTGGTCGAGGGCACCCCTGCCGGACCGGTCCTCATCGGCGCCAGCCGCGAACGGGTCGGTTTCGACCGGTCCCTGTCGCTCCCGGCGCTGCGCGCGCTGGCGGCCGGCGCGACCGCCCTCTTCCCGTTCCTCGCCGGGGTCCGGGCCACGCGGACATACGCCGGCTTCCGGCCGTATCTGCCGGACCACCTGCCCGCGATCGGCCCCGACGCGCGGGTGCCCGGGCTCTTCCACGCCTGCGGGCACGAGGGCGCGGGCATCGGACTCGCCACCGGCACCGGGCATCTGATCGCCCAGGCGCTGACCGGACGGACGCCCGACCTGGACCTCGGGCCGTTCCGGCCCGACCGCTTCACCGAGGAGGCCGAGTGAACCCGCTGGAACTGGCGGGGGCCAGACCCGGTCCCGCCTTCACGGTCACCTTCGATGGGCGGCCGGTCGAGGCGCTGCCCGGGCAGACGGTCGCCGCGGTGCTGTGGTCGGCGGGAGTGACGTCGTGGCGTTCCACCCGGGGCGAGGGCCGTCCGCGCGGGGTGTTCTGCGGGATCGGCGTCTGCTTCGACTGCCTGGTCACCGTCAACGGCCGCCCCAACCAACGGGCCTGCCTGGTGCCGGTCCGGCCCGGGGACGAGATCGGCACGCAGGAGGGCACGGGCCACGGGGAGACGGACACGCAGAAGGGCACGGGCCGAGAGGAGAGCGGCACCGGCCGCGAGGAGGCGCGTCGTGCGGACTGACCTCGTCGTGATCGGCGCCGGCCCGGCCGGGCTCGCCGCAGCCCTCGCGGCCTCCGCGCGCGGCGTCCGGGTCGCGCTCGTCGATGCCGCGGCGCACATCGGCGGGCAGTTCTACCGGCAGCCCGCCGCCCCACTCGGCACCGGGCGGCCCGAAGCGCTGCACCACCAGTGGCGGACCTGGGAGCGGCTGCGGGACGGGCTCGCCGCCAGTGCCGTACGGGTCCTGACGGAACACCACGTGTGGTGCGTGGAGCGCACGCCGGACGGCTTCACCGTGCACGCCCTGCTCGGCCCGGAGCAGGAGAAGCCCGTCGAGGTGCACGCACGCGCCGTGCTCCTGGCCACCGGCGGCTATGAGCACGTGCTGCCCTTCCCCGGCTGGACCCTCCCGGGCGTCGTCACGGCCGGGGGAGCCCAGGCCATGCTCAAGGGCTCTCTCGTGGTGCCGGGGCACCGGGCCGTGGTGGCCGGGTCCGGCCCACTGCTGCTGCCCGTGGCGACCGGGCTCGCGGCGGCCGGCGTAGAGGTCGCCGCACTCGTCGAGTCCACCGACCCCAGGCGCCTCGCCCGGCACACCCCCGCCCTGGCCGGCAAGCTCCCCGAGGGCGCCGGATACGCCGCCGGGCTGCTGCGCCACCGCGTCCCCGCCCTCACCCGGCACACCGTTGTCCGCGCCCACGGCGACGACCGGCTGACCGGCGTCACCGTCGCCGCGCTCGACGCCGACGGGCGCGTGCGGCCCGGCACCGCACGGCACCTGCCCTGCGACACCCTCGCCGTCGGCCACGGCATGCTCCCGCACACCGACCTCGCCGAGACCCTCGGCTGCCGACTCGACGGGCTCACCGTGGCCGTCGACACCGAGCAGCGCACGGACGTGCCCGGCGTGTGGGCGGCCGGCGAGGCCACCGGCATCGGCGGCGCCGCCCTGGCCCTCGCCGAGGGGCACATCGCCGGCAGCTCGGCCGCCGCCCACCTGCACGGCACCGCCCCCGATCCGGCCCCAGCCGCCCTCAAGGCCCGCACGAAGCTCAGACGATCGGCGGCCGCCCTCGAATCCGCCTGCGCGCCGCCCGCCCACTGGCCCGAGCAGCTCACCGAGGACACCGTGGTCTGCCGCTGCGAGGAGGTCACCGCGGGGTCCGTCCGCGAGGCCCTGGATCTGGGGGCGGGCGACGAACGCACGGTGAAGCTGCTCACCCGGGCCGGGATGGGCTGGTGCCAGGGCCGGATGTGCGGCACCGCGATCGCCGCTCTCGCCGGCCGCGAACCCACCCCGGCCAAGCGCCCGTTCGCCCGGCCCGTGCCACTCGGCGTCCTTGCCCGGCAACACCCCCAGGAGGGACAGTCATGACCGAACACCGCCCCTGGCGCGGCGTCCTCGTCGCCACCGCGCTCCCGCTGAACGACGACCTCTCGGTGAACCATGACCGGTACGCCGAGCACTGCGCCTGGCTGGTCGAGAACGGCTGCGACGGCGTCGTGCCCAACGGCTCCCTCGGCGAGTACCAGGTGCTCACGCCCGAGGAGCGGGCCCGGGTCGTCGAGACGGCCGTCGCCGCGATCGGCGGGGAGCGCGTGATGCCCGGCGTCGCCGCGTACGGGTCCGCCGAGTCCCGGCGCTGGGCGGAGCAGGCCGGCGAGGCCGGCTGCCGCGCGGTGATGCTGCTGCCGCCGAACGCCTACCGCGCCGACGAGCGTTCCGTCCTCGCCCACTACGCCGAGGTCGCCCGGTCGGGCCTGCCGGTCGTCGCGTACAACAACCCGATCGACACCAAGGTCGACCTCGTGCCCGAGATCCTCGCCCGGCTGCACGGCGAAGGGCACATCCAGGGGGTGAAGGAGTTCTCGGGCGATGTCCGCCGGGCCTACCGGATCGCCGAACTGGCCCCGGAACTCGATCTGTTGATCGGCGCGGACGACGTCCTGCTGGAGCTGGCCGTCGCGGGTGCCAAGGGCTGGGTGGCGGGCTACCCGAACGCGCTGCCGCGGGCCTCGGTGGAGCTGTACCGCGCGGCGGTCGACGGCGACCTCGACACCGCGCTGCCCCTGTACCGGCAACTGCATCCGCTGCTGCGCTGGGACTCACAAGTGGAGTTCGTCCAGGCCATCAAGCTGTCCATGGACATCGTCGGCCGTCACGGCGGGCCCTGCCGTCCGCCCCGCGCGGCACTGCTGCCCGGGCAGGAGGCGGCGGTCCGGGCAGCCACCGAGAAGGCCGTCGCGGCCGGACTCGCCTAGGCCGCAGCGCACGAGAATCCGGAGACCGACATGCGCAGCAAACTAGTCCTGCACGCCGTCGACTCGCACACCGAAGGCATGCCGACCCGCGTGATCACCGGCGGCATCGGCACCATCCCCGGCGCCACCATGAACGAACGGCGGCTGTGGTTCCGTGAACACCGCCACGACGTCAAGCAGTTGCTGATGAACGAGCCGCGCGGCCACTCCGCCATGAGCGGTGCGATCCTCCAGCCGCCGACCCGCCCCGACTGCGACTGGGGTGTGGTCTACATCGAGGTCTCCGGCTATCTGCCGATGTGCGGGCACGGCACCATCGGTGTGGCGACCGTGCTCGTCGAGACCGGCATGGTCGAGGTCGTCGAGCCGGTCACCACCATCCGGCTCGACACCCCGGCCGGACGGGTCGTCGCCGAGGTGGCCGTCGAGGACGGGGCGGCCAAGGCGGTCACCCTGCGCAACGTGCCGTCCTTCGCCGTCGGCCTCGACCGCAAGGCCACCGTCGCGGACGGCCGGACGGTGACGTACGACCTCGCCTTCGGCGGCAACTTCTACGCGATCCTGCCGCTGGAGCAGTTCGGCCTGCCCTTCGACCGGGAACGCAAGGACGACATCCTCGCGGCCGGCCCCTCCCTGATGGCGGCCGTCAACGCCGAGGGCCCGCCCGTCCACCCGGAGGACCCGTCCATCCACGGACTCCACCACGTCTACCTGGCCGCCCCCGGCTCGGACGCCCGCCGCTCCCGGCACGCCATGGCCATCCACCCCGGCTGGTTCGACCGCTCGCCCTGCGGCACCGGCACCAGCGCCCGCATGGCCCAGCTGCACGCCCGGGGCGAACTCCCGCTGCACACCGAGTTCGTGAACGAGTCCTTCATCGGCACCCGGTTCACCGGCAGACTGCTCGGCACGACCGAGGTCGCCGGACGCCCGGCCGTGCTGCCCAGCATCACCGGACGCGCCTGGATCACCGGCACCGCCCAATACCTGCTGGACCCCGAGGACCCGTTCCCCGCGGGCTTCGTCCTGTAGGCACCCTGTACGCACACACGAGAGGAACCCCCGACCGTCATGGCTCCCCGGCACACCCCCGCCCTGCCCGTGCTGGGCAGCAGGAAGCCCAGCCACCGGGAGCGGGTCGCGGACGCGCTGCGGGCCGCTCTGATCGCCGGCGAACTGCGGCCCGGCGAGGTCTACTCGGCCCCCGGCCTCGCCGCCCGCTTCGGCGTCTCCGCCACGCCCGTGCGCGAGGCCATGCTCGACCTGGCCAAGGAGGGCCTGGTCGACACCGTGCCCAACAAGGGCTTCCGCGTCACCGCCGTCTCCGAGCAACAGCTCGACGAGTACACGCAGATCCGGGCGCTGATCGAGATCCCCACCACGGCTCAGCTGGCCCGCACCGCCGACTCGGCGGCCCTGGAAGCGCTCCGCCCGGTCGCCCAGGAGATCGTCACCTCCGCGGCGTCCGGCGACCTCATCGCCTACGTCGAGGCCGACCTGCGCTTCCACCTCGGCCTGCTGGGTCTCGCCGGCAACGGCCACCTTGTCGACGTCGTACGCGACCTCAGACGCCGCTCGCGGCTCTACGGTCTGACGGCCCTGGTGGAACAGGGGCGGCTGGAGGCGTCGGCCGAGGAGCACCTGGAGATCCTCGATGCACTGCTCGCCCGGGACGAGGAGGCCGTACGGGCCGTGATGGCCCGGCACCTCGGGCATGTCCGGGGGATGTGGGCCGCGCCCTGACCGGTGGCCGCAGGGCCTGACGCGCGGCCCTGGCCGGTGTACGCCCGCCTGATGAGGGGCTCTGGCCAAGATGTTGCGCAACCGCGCAAGCGGCTTGCGTTCCTTGCGCTACTCTTGCGTGGTCCAGGCCGAGACGCCGGGCGCCGCCACCTTCCGCGACGTCACGGCGACCGGCGTCGGCGCGGCCGGGGTCTACAACTGCCCGTACCCCTCCGGCTCGGGCACCTTCACGCTCACCGACGGCGGCGGCAACACGGGCTGGAACAGCACCTGGGCGGACTGCTCCACCTGGCCGCAGCCCGGCCAGGGCAACCCGGACCCCGACCCGGGCCGCGACCTCGCCAAGGGCCGCCCGGCCACGGCCACCGGCTCGCAGGACGTCTACACACCGGGCAAGGCGGTCGACGGCGACCCGAACACGTACTGGGAGTCCGCCAACCACGCCTTCCCGCAGACCCTCACGGTCGACCTCGGGGCCCGGGAGGCGGTCCGCCGCCTGGTGCTGAAGCTGCCGCCGCAGGCCGCCTGGCAGGCCCGCACCCAGACGCTGTCCGTGCAGGGCAGCACCGACGGATCGACCTGGTCGACGGTCGTCGCCGCGAAGGACCACCGCTTCGACCCGGCCACCGGGAACACGGTCACCGTCCCCCTGCGCGCCGGCACGAACCTGCGGCACCTGCGGCTGCACGTGACCGCCAACACCGGCTGGCCGGCAGCCCAGTTCAGTGAGGTGGAGGCCTACCTGTCCTGACGCGCAGGACGCCTCACTCCACGAGACCGATCGCCGTCCCGGTGCCCGACGGGCCGGGCCGGGACGGCGCATCGGGCGACCTGCTCACAGATCCAGCACGAGCCGCTTCCCGCGGCAGCGGGACACACAGATCAGCATGGTCTCGCCGGCCGCGCGTTCGTCCTGCGTCAGCACCGAGTCACGGTGGTCCGGCTCGCCGTCCAGGACGTCGGTCTCACACGTACCGCAGGTGCCCTCGGTGCAGGAGTACAGCACCTCGACCCCGGCCTCGCGCACCGCGTCGAGCACGGACACGTCCGGGGCGACAGTGAGCGTCCTGCCACTGCGCGCCAACTCCACCTCGAACGCGATGCCGTCGCCGCTCTCCTGCTCCTTCGGCCGGAACCGCTCGACGCGCAGGATCCCGGACGGGCACCTGGCCTCGACCGCGTCCAGCAGCGGCCCGGGGCCGCAGCAGTACACGAGCGTGCCCGCGGGCACGTCGTCCAGCACGGAGGGCAGGTCCAGCAGGCCCGTCTCCTCCTCGGGCGCGATCGTCACCCGCTCCCCGTAACGGCCCAGTTCCTCGCCGAACGCCATGGAGGCGCGGGTGCGCCCGCCGTACAGCAGCGTCCACTCGGCGCCCGCCGCCTCGGCCGCCGCCAGCATCGGCAGGATCGGCGTGATGCCGATGCCGCCCGCGACGAACCGGTACCGGGCGGCGGGCTCCAGCGCGAAGTTGTTCCGGGGACCGCGCACCCGCACCTCGGCCCCCTCGCCCAGCCGCTCGTGCACATGGGCCGAACCGCCCCGCCCGGCGCTCTCGCGCAGCACCGCGATCCGCCAGGCCGACCGGTCCGCCGGATCGCCGCACAGCGAGTACTGCCGCTCCAGACCGGGCTCCAGCAGGACGTCGACATGGGCACCCGGCTCCCAGGCCGGAAGCCGCTCGCCCAGCGGGTGGCGCAGAGTCAGGGCGAGCACCCCCTCGGCCGCGAACTCCGCACGCGCAACGACGAGTTCGGCCTCGTACACACTCATGAGCTGTTTCCTCGCGGCTCGTCGACGGAGTGCCCCTGGGGATGAGCGAGCATCCACTCCCACATATCTACCGGGTCCTGCGCGGTGTGCTCACGGCCGCAGTGGCAGGTGCCGTGCAGGGTGTCGGTGCCGGGCAGCCAGTCGATGCGGTAGACCTCGCCGGTCGGAGCGGTCACTGGACCTGCTCCACGGGCTTCTCACCCTGCTCCACCAGCCGGGCCAGGATGCGGCGGGCGGCCAGACCACCGGTGTCGATGTTGATGCTCAGCTCCTGATAGCCGGTGCGTTCGGTGCCGAGCGTCTTCTGCAGCAGGTTGAGCGCGGTGACGTCCTGCATCACGACCGTGTGGTTGTTGCCCCGCAGGAACTCGGTCACCTCGTCGTCGTCCGTCGCCCAGTCCCGGGAGACCGCCCAGAAGTCGTACACCGTGCCGTCACCGGACGGTGTGATCGCGTACGTGATCTCGGTGTGGAAACCGTTCGGGTCGCTGCCGTCCGCCTCGGGCAGCACCCCGGCCGGGGCGATGCGGCTGTGCAGCAGATACAGGCAGGGGGCGTGGTACTCGATGTCCTGCCAGCGGGTGATCCGGCCCTCGATGCCGGTAGACCTGGCATAGAACGGCGGGCATTCGGCGTCGTCCATGTGCCGGCTCACCCGGACGATCCCGGCGCCCTCGTCGACCTCGGTGGTGATCGGCGTCTCGGCGACCTCGGGGGTGCCGATGTAACCGCCGTGCAGATACGTCTCGTGGGACAGGTCCAGGAGGTTGTCGACGAGCAGGCCGTAGTCGCAGTAGATGGGCTCCATGCCGCGCACGGTGACCCAGCCGGGGGAGTCGAGGTGCCGGGCCCGGGGGATGGTCTGCGGGTCGGCGAGGGCCGGGTCGCCGATCCACACCCAGATCAGCGAGTCCTGCTCGACGACCGGGTAGGAGGCGATCCGGGCCGTGCGCGGCACCCGTTTCTGCCCGGGCACGTACACGCACGTGCCGGACGTGTCGTACGTGAACCCGTGGTACCCGCACACGATCCGGTCCCCGTCCAGCCGCGTCGGCGCCTCGGACAGCGGGTAACGGCGGTGCACACACCGGTCGTGCAGCACGACCGGCGTCCCGTCCTCCTCGCTCCGGTACAGCACGAGCGTCTCACCGAGGATCGTCCGGCCGAGCAACTCCCGCCCCACCTCGTGACTGTAGGCGGTGACGTACCACTGGTTCCTGGCGAAGGCGGTCATGTGAGGCATGGGGTTCCCGTCCCTGTCGGCGGGGCGTCGTCGCCCCGCGTGCCGTGGTTGCAAACAGGGTCGTGACGGCGGTGGCCGTCGCACAAGGCGGCTTCTGCCAGGCGGAAGCGTCTCTGCGCAAGAGCTGGTCAGGGCCAGCTCATCGTCTCGCGGGCCCTGGCCGGGCTCGCCGCGGCCGCCGCGGGGCCCGCGATCTGGGCGCACATCGCCGAGACCGCCTCCGACCGGGTCCGCGGGCGCGCCCTCGGGCTCGGCATGGCCCTGTTCTCCTGCGGGCAGGTCGTCGGAGTCCCCCTGGGAGGGCTGCCGGCCGGCGCCGCGGGCCGGCGTCCGGCGTTCCTCGCCCTCGCAGTCGGCACCGCGCCGGCCGTCCCCCTGCTGCTGCGTCAGGTGGCTCCCGGGGTCGCAGCCGGTACGCCGGGTGCGGGCGGCGGGGCGATCCGCGCGGTGTTCGCCGCCTGGGCCCACCCGGCGCTGCGACGGGTGCACCCCGGGTTGATCGCGACCCGTTCGTTCAGCGGGTGACCAGCAGGCCCCGCCCCCGCAGCACCCGCCGCTCCAGCGGGCTGAAGATCAGCAGGTCGATGGCGATGCCGACGAGCAGGATCAGGAAGATGGCCAGGAACACCTGCGAGATGCTGGCGTTGTTGCGCCCGTTCTCCAGCAACTGGCCGAGTCCGACGCCCAGATCGGGTGAGGAGGCGATGATCTCGGCGGCCATCAGCGAACGCCAGGAGAATGCCCAGCCCTGCTTCAGTCCGGCGAGATAGCCGGGGAGCGCGCCCGGCATCACGATGTGCCAGGCGCCGCGCAGGCCGGTCGCTCCCAGGGTGCGTCCGGCGCGCAGGAACAGTGGCGGGATCTGGTCGATGCCGGCGACGAGGCCGTTGGCGATGGAGGGGACCGCGCCGAGCAGGATCACGGCGTACATCATCGAGTTGTTCAGGCCCAGCCAGAGCACGGCGGGCGGCACCCAGGCCACGGACGGCAGCGATTGCAGACCGGACAGGATGGGGCCGACGGCCGCCCTGACGAATTTCACCCGGGCGACCAGCAGGCCGAGCGGCGTGCCGATGGCGAGTGCCATCAGGAAGCCGAGCAGGCCGCGCGAGACTGACGTCCAGATGTAGTCGAGGAGCGTGCCCTGCTGCCAGGCGGCGGTCACCTCGCCCCACACCGCGGACGGCGACGGCAGCTTGTAGTCGGGGGCGACCTCGGCCCACACCAGCAGCTGCCAGACCACGAGCACCAGTGCGACGGCGCTGATGGGCGGCAGTGCTTTGCGGATCAGGGTCTCGCGCAGCGGAGTACGGGCGGCCTGTGCCGACTCCAGCGCGTCGAGCCCGGCCTCCAGCCCCGCCAGATCTTGCGTGTCCCGCACGTCCTGGTACTCCCCGGCTGCCGATGAGCCGTGCTTCTTGGCGTCGGTGCCGGTGTCAGTGCTGGCCATGGCGGCGGATCTCCCTGCGCAGTTCTTCGGTGATCTCGACGGACAGCTCGGCGACCGTGCTGTCCTCGATGCGGCGCGGCTGCGGGATGCCGACGGTCCATTCCCGGGCGATCCGGCCCGGCCGCGAGGACAGCAGCACCACGCGCTGCGCCAGCTTCACCGCCTCGCGTACGTTGTGCGTGACGAACAGCACCGACACTCCCGTCTCGTGCCAGATGCGGGTCAGCTCGTCGTGCAGGACGTCACGGGTGATGGCGTCCAGCGCGGCGAACGGCTCGTCCATCAGCAGCAGCCGGCTGTCCTGGGCCAGCGCGCGGGCCAGTGCGACGCGCTGGCGCATGCCGCCCGACAGCTCGTGCACCCGCTTGCCGTACGCGCCCTGCAGCCGTACGAGGTCCAGCAGCCGTTCCGCCTCGGCGCGGCGCTCCGGTTTGGCGACGCCGCGCAGCTTCAGGGCGAGTTCGATGTTCTTGCCCGCGGTCAGCCACGGGAACAGGGCGTGTTCCTGGAACATCAGGGCGGGCCGGCCGTCCGTGTCGATCGAGCCGGCGGACGGCAGGTCCAGCCCCGCGACCAGGTTGAGCAAGGTGGACTTGCCGCAGCCGGAGGCCCCCAGGAGGGTGACGAACTCGCCCGGTGCGACATTGAGCGTGATGTCGTCCAGCACGAGCTGCTGCCCGCCGGGCGTGCCCGGCGCGGGGAAGGACTTCGAGACGTGCTCGATCCGGGCGGCGTGCGTCACCGCCGTGGCGTCCTGGACAGCCTTGGCGACCGTGGTGGCCATGGTCGTCACCTCCTGTGTACTCATCGGGGCGGTTGCCGTTTGTCAGCTGTTCGGCTACTCGGCGCCGAGACCGGCGTCTTCGACCCCGTCCTTGCCCTCGGCCTTGAGGACCTTGTTGAGCGGTGCGAGGTCGTAGATGCCCTTCAGGTCGGGCTTCTCCAGCAGACCGGCCTTCACCGCGTGCTCCGCCTCGGTGTTGAGGGTCGAGGCCAGCGGGTCGTCGAGGAAGGTGATGGACTTCCAGGCCGGGTCGATGACCTCGGCGGGCAGGGCCTTGCCGGACTCTTCCTCCAGTGCCGCGTTGGCTGACGCCTTGGCCTTGTCCGGGTTGGCGTTGATCCACTCGTTGGTCTTCACCGAGCCGCGCAGCACGGCCTCGACGACGTCCGGGTGATCCTTGAGGAAGTCCTGGCGCACGATGATGTTCGTGATCACGAACTTCTTGTCGGGCCACAGGTCGGCCTCGTCGAGGATCACCTTGCCGCCCTCGGCGACCAGCTTGGAAGCGGTCGGCTCCGGCACCCAGGCGCCGTCGATGGAACCGGACTTGTAGGCGTCCGGGGTGATCTTGTTGTCCGTGCGGACGACGGAGACATCGCCCTTGCCGCTCTGAGCGTCGACCTTCCAGCCCTTTTCCGCGATCCAGTTGAGGAACGCGACGTCCTGGGTGTTGCCGAGCTGCGGCGTGGCGATCTTCTTGCCCTTGACGTCGTCCAGGGACTTGATCTTCTTCGGGTTGACCACGAGCTTCACGCCACCGGAGGCGGAACCGCTGATGATGCGCAGATTCTTGCCGCCCGACTTGGTGTAGCCGTTGATGGCGGGAGAGGGGCCGATCCACCCGATGTCGATGGAGCCGCCGTTGAGCGCCTCGATCTCGGAAGGGCCGGCGTTGAAGGTCGAGGGCTTGATCCTGGTGCCGCCGAGCTCCTTCTGGAGCAGCCCCTCCTGGACGCCCACCAGAGCGGTGGCGTGCGTGAGGTTGGGGAAGTAGCCGATCTTCACCTCGTCGGCGGAGAGCTTCTTGGCGCCCGCCGCGACCTCGGTCCGCTTGTCGTCGTCGTTGGCGTCGGATCCGTAGCCGCAGGCGGTGAGCAGGAGCGGGAGCGCTGCTACGACGGCGATGGTGCGCAGGGTGGTGAGTGGTCTTGCGGCAGACACGGAGGTGTCCTCTCCAGGGAATGGGGTGATCGGAAGGATGCGAAAGCGCGAGGCGCAGAGCTCATGGGCATGCGCCTGCGCTTCATTCGTCGACCCTCGGCGCGGGAATGCCGTCGCGGGTCCGGGAGCGGAGCTGTGCGGGGATGGGCCGGCGCGGGTGACGCTGCCGACCGAAGGATCTTCTGTCGACGGCCTCAGGCGGGCCGACAGAGGGCGCTTGACGAGCGGCCGAGGTCGATGTGGCGGCGCGAGGTCAGCAGGGGGAGTGACAGGTCTGCACGGTTGCGCGTTCGCATGGCCACCCCCCACGGATCCCTAGTTTTCCTACCTGGCTGATAGGGATCGTGGCAGAAGGCGGCGTTCATCCCAAGAGGGTGTTCATATGATGGACGCGACAATCTCGCACTTTGGAATCGTCGGGCGACGTCCCCAGCGTGTCAGGGGGTTACCCAGGTTTTCGGGCCGTCGGTCAGTGCGGTTACGTCGGCGGGCGCCCGTCATCGCGTGACGCGGCGAGCCGCAGGGCGGCACGTACCGCGTAGTCCGCTCTGGCTGAGATCCGCATGCGTCTGTATCCCGTAAGGCTTCGGCCGGTATCCGCTACCGGCGGGCCGCCGGACGGGAGCGGAGCAACCCCTGCCCGGCGGCCGCGTATGACGGGTGCGGTGCTCAGGCTGCGGCCGGGGTGTAGTGGGCGGCGTCGTCGCCCTCGATGACGTGGCTGAGGCGGCCGTCGACACCGGCCGGGACGTCACCCGCGACGGTCACCCGCTGCAGCAGGCGCGGCAGGTTGGCGCGCGGCGAGGGGCTCGAACTTGCTCACAGCCACGAGAGTTGCAGCGAAATCAAGCCAGGTCAATGTCGCTTGCGTATGCGTCATATGTTCTCAACGGCCCGACATGCGAATGAAGCGCGGCGTTCACAATTCTCCGGACAAGCGGGGTCGTGGTGACTGCCGTTTGTGCCGCCGCCGCGGTCAGCGCAGTGACTGCACGGTGTAGTGGGCACCGAGGGCGGTGGCCAGGGTGCCGAGCAGGAGACGCAGTGCCGTTTCGGGCAGTCGAGGCTGCGGGTGTGCCCCGAGGTGGCCGCCGATCAGTCCGTCGAGGCCGCAGACCAGGCCGCGCAGCAGGACGCCGGGCCCGGCCACCACGTTGAACAGCGGATTGGTGGGCGTGACCGCCGGGCTGGGCACCCCGAGGACGCTCAACGGCACGGGCACCAGGAAGACCGCACCCGACACCCCCACGGGCGCGGTCAGTACCGCTACGAGCAGGCCGACCACCAGCCCGGCCGACCCAGTTGACCGTGTCACGGCAGGGCTCCGAAAGTCCCCGCCTCCCGGTCAGGCGGGCAGGACGAACGGAGGGTGGGCGCCGTTGAGGAGGTACTCACCGACATCGCGGAGCCGGTGGGCGACGGGCTCGTACAGGGTGTGCGTCCTGGCATTGCGCCAGAACCGGTCGAAGCCCAGCCGTGCGGAGGTGGACCGGGCGCCGATGATGTCGAGGGCGCGGGTGGTGGACTCCTGCGCTGCCCGGGCCGCGGCGCTTTCGGCCATCGCCACGAGAGCGGAGATGTCCGCACACTCGTCGTAGGTGAGGTCTTCGCCGCGCTCGAGGCCGCCTCGCACGGCTTCCAGTGCTTGATCGGTGAGTGCCGACGCGGAGCGGTTCAGGACGGTGAGTTCTCCGTAGGCGGTCTGCACCTGCGGGTCGTGCGGGGTACCGACCGGCCAGGCGGGGTGCCAGGGTGCATGGCCCGTCCTGCTGTACTCACGGGCCTCGGCGAGCACTCCCTCGGCCATGCCGAGAAGGAGCTGGGCGGAGAAGAGACGCCCGACCGGAGATGCCAGGGCGGCCCGGGGGGACAACAGGTCCTCGTCCGCGGACAGGGAGCCGAGCACGTCGTCGGCACCCACCGGTACGTCGTCGAACTCCACGCTGCCGCCGGCCGCGAGCCGCTGGCCGAAGGTGTCGGTATCGCCGTCGATCACCACACCGCGACGGGCGGGATCCACCACGACGGCGAGCGGTTCACCCGTGTCCTCCCGTACGGCGCGCACGGCGATGCGATCGGCGACCAGGACCCCGGTGGTGTAGCTCTGCCGACCGTCGAGCACCAGTCCTTTGGAGGTCCTGGCCAGGATCAGACGAGGCTCCTGACGGGCGAAGCCGCCACCCCAGCACCACTCCTCAGCCGCGGACCGCTCCTCCATCCGCGCGACGAGAGAGGGCTCGGCGAAGAACCGGGCGCTCCACGACAGGAAGTAGTGACAACCGAGCAGTTGACCGATCGCACCGTCGGCCGCGGCGATCTCCCGGACGACGGCGTAGGCCGTGTGCCAGTCCGCGCCGCCTCTCCCGAACCCGGCCGGCGGCAGGAGCGTCAGCAGTCCGGCCTCGCGCAGCCGGGACACCTCGTCGACCGGGGCCTTGCCCGCCTGCTCCCGGGCCGCCGCGTCCGTGGCCAGGTCGTCCGCGGTCTCGCGGGCCACGCGCAGCCAGTGCGCCTGGCCGGGGCCGGTTCGGTCGGACGGCGAGGCGGGGTGAGACGGCGCGGAGGCAAGGCCCATGGAAGTGATCTCCTCAAGATCGGCCGCAGGGCGCGGCGTTGGAGCTCTCCTGCTGGCCGGGGGAGCTCTCCTGCTGGTCGGGCACGTACTTGTAGCCCACGCGCCGAACGGTGACGATGCGGTGCCGGTGAGCTTCGCCCAGTTTGCGGCGCAGGCGGGCGATGTGGACATCCACGGTGCGGCCGTCACCGATGTGGTCGTAGCCCCAGACGGCGGCCACCAGCCGATCACGCGTCTGCACGTGGTGGGGATGCTGAACGAGATGCGCCAGCAGAGCGAACTCCAGATAGGTGAGGTCGAGTTGGCGTCCGTCGACCTCGGCGACATGTCGCGCCGGATCGATGCGGACGACGTCGTCCGCCGTCCGCCGGACAGGGGCCGAGCCTGCGGCGGCGACCGGTCGGATCTCGGGCCGCGGCCTGTCCTTGGCGAAGAGCTCTGTGGGATCGGTGCCCTCGGGGACGAGCACGAGGTAGCCGACGAGCGGCGCGGAAGTGTGCCCCTGGGTGTCTCTCTGAGCGGTGTCGCCCACCAGGCGAAGACGGGGGGTGTCGGAGAGGAGCGGATCGTGTGGGGCGGCCTGGGCCGGAAGGGCCGTGGTCATGGCGGTTGTCCCTTGCAAGTGTGTCGGGCCGTCAGGCGCAGTGGGTGAGTTCGACTGAGCGCCTGGGAAGAGGGGACCGGAGCGGCAGGGGCGAGGTGCGAGTCGCGTGCCTTACGCGCGGCAGCAGGCGGCACTGACGACGTGACCAAAGTCGACATGCCGACGACGAACGAGTCGTTGCTGCTTACGGGACATGTTCACCATCCTGTGCACCCCCGGCAGACGCAGTCAAGACTTCCCTAGTAATTCCATAGGGAAAGTAGGGAAGGTCTCACACTCTGAGAGGTCGGCCGTCCGCCGGAGACGTGGCCGTCTCGGCCTCGGTGGCGCTCAGGGCACGCAGGAGCGCGCGGGCGACGGCGTCGTTCTGGCGGAAGGCCGGCGCGTTGGTGCGGGGGCGGGCGAAGGCGGCGACGGCCCGGCTGTTGGTGGGGGCACCGAGGGCGATGCGGCGGGGGTGGGGGCTGTCGAGGGACGGGTCGAGGACGTGGCCGTCCGTGGGGGCGACGACGAGCAGGCCGGAGCGGTGGGTGTGGGTGGGGTCGGCGATGACCTCCTCGGCGAGTGCGCCTTCCCGGTACAGGTCTCGCAGGAGTGGGTCCTCGGTGTGGGCCAGGGAGGAACCCGGCAGGTACGCCTCGATCAGGGCCGTGGCGTGTGTGGTGTGGCCGGAGACGGTGGGGCTGGTCGCGGTGAAGGTGCCGCTCGATTCGTCGGTGGCGATGCGGATACCCGCCCCCAGGAAGTGGACGACGCCGGCCCGGGAGAGCGCGAGGAGTTGGCGCAGGCGGAAGCCGGGCGGACCGGAGGCGAGGAAGCTGAAGAAGCCGTGCCACCAGCCGTCGAGGTCGTCGGCGACCGAGCGGGCGGTGAGCCGGCCGGAGGCGACCAGGCGGGGCAGTTGCCCGTAGACCGAGAGCAGGGCGAGGAATGCCCCGAGGTCGGCGCTGAACTCCGGGTCCTCGCGGCGGGCGACGTCCCGGGCGATGTGGTCGCGCAGGTGGTCCTGGAAGGCCTCTGGCGTGTGGAAGGCGAGGCCGTCCAGCGGGCGGTCCAGGGCCTCGAAGTCCAGGCGGTCCGCCGGGTCGGGTACGGCCATGGCGACGAGGGCCGCCATCTCGTCGTCGTACCAGCCCAGGCGGTCGTAGGCGGCGACGAAGTCCGGCCAGGAAAGGGCGGTGCGCTCCGGGTGGGCGTGGAACAGCTCGTGGTAGTGGCCGAAGCCGATCTCCTTGGCCATCAGCGGCCAGACATCGCGCCGCAGGTCCAGCGGGCGGTTCTGGGCGAGCAGGGCGTCGACCGCCTCGCGGTCGAAGTGGCGCGGCAGCGGCGGCCGGGGGCCCTGGAGGCGGTAGCGGGTCTTGGAGTGGTACGGCACTCCGCGCCGCGATCCGACGTGCAGGACGGGCTCGCGGCCGGACGGGAGGTAGGTGAGGGTGCCGTCGGCCTCGGTGCGGTAGCTGCCGCCGCGTCCCTCGGTGAGCAGGGTCATCAGGTCGATGAAGGCCAGCCCGAAACCGCGCAGGATGACGTGCTCGCCGGGCCGCAGCGCGGACAGATCGGCGTCGGCGGAGAACTCCGGCGGGAGGTGGAAGCGGCCGTGCCGGCGGGCGAAGGCGGCGTGGTCCCGGTGCTCGGCGGCGGGAGTGGAGCCGAGATGTCCCTGGGCCAGGACCACCAGGTCGGCGATGAGCGGAGTGGCACGGTCCGCGAGGTGCACCTGCTGGGGGCCGTCCGGGGGGCCGGTGACGGCGGTCGCGGTGGTGGGGTGCCACTCGACCGTGACAGTGGGCGGCAGCTGGGCCAGCGTCCAGCGGAACACCCAGTCCAGGTAGGCGCTCTGGGCGCGGCGGGTGGGGAAGTCGGACCCCTCGAGCGTGCGCAGTTCGGCGAGCACGTCCGGGTCGGCGGGTGGTGGGGGTACCCGCTGGTCGAGCGAAGCCGAGAGCTTGGGGGAGTACGGGGCGTGGCGCGGTCCCCGGCCGGAGAACTGGGCGGCCCACTCGGCGAGCGAGGGGCCCGGCTGTACCGGGCCGTCGATCGTGGAGGACTCGTCGGTGAACATGGTGACGTCCTCGGCCATGGAGTTCATCCGCAGCAGCGCCGACTGCTCGTGGCGCCAGATGCGTCCCGGGCCGGGCGGATACGGGTCCACCAGATGGATGCGCAACTCCCGTACTCCGTCCGACAGTTCGGGCGCGTTGGCGGCGATCCGTTCCAGCAGGCCCGTGGCGCGCGGCCCCGCGCCGACGACGACCAGGACGGCCGGCGAAGGGGTGCTGCTCACCGGTCACCGCCGATCACCGGGCGGGCGTCGGCGGCCGTGACCGCGTTCAGTCGGTGGCGGACGGCGGTCAGGTGGCCGCGCAGCCGCTGCAGCGGGGTCGGAGGCAGGGCGCGAGAGTCCCCGCGCGCGTAGTGCCGCTCGACGTAGAACTGGCCCGCGCTGAGCACTGTGGTGACCGCGATGTACCACAGCGTGGCGACCATCAGCAGCGGGATGACCTGGTAGGTCTGGTTGTAGATCAGCTGCACCGAGTACAGCAGGTCGTGCACGGCCAGCACGCTGACGATGCTCGTGCCCTTGAGGGTGCCGATCAGCATGTTCCCGGCCGTGGGCACGATCGAGCGCATCGCCTGCGGCACCACGATCCGGCGCAGGGTGCGGCGTCTGCTCAGGCCGAGTGCCTGTGCGGCCTCGGTCTGCCCGGCGTCCACCGAGAGGATGCCGCCGCGCACCACCTCGGCGGCGTACGCGGTTTCGTGCAGGGTCAGGCCGATGACGGCGGTCAGGGTGGGGCCGAGGAGGTTGACCGTCTTGACGGTGAGGAACTGCGGGCCGAACGGGATGCCGAGGCCGAGCGTCGGATACAGGGCGCCGATGTTGAACCAGAACAGCAGCTGCACCAGCAGCGGCGTGGACCGGAAGATCCACACATAGCCCCAACTCAGCGTGCACAGAGCAGGGTTGGCCGACAGCCGCATCACCGCCAGCACGGTGCCGAGCAGAAAGCCGAGCACCATCACCACGGCGGTCAGCCACAGGGAGAGCAGCAGTCCGTCGAGCACGGCGGCGGTGGTGAAGTACCGGCCCACCACGCTCCATTGGAAGGCGTCGTTGCGGACGACGGAGTTGAGCACCATCGCGAACAGCAGCAGCGCGGCGGCAGCGGTCGCCCAGCGGCCGAGGTGCCGGCGCGGCACGATGCGCGGCACATCGGGGCCAGGCGCGCTCGCCGGTTCCGGGGGTTTCGTCGCAGGGGCCGGCGTGACGTCGGAAGGCGTGACCATCGAGAGGCTCTCCGGGGGAGGGGATCGCAGGCGTGGGTGACAACCCGGTGGCACCCGTAGGGAGCGCAACGGCACAGGCGCTGCGTGCGTACGGTGCGGCCGGGGCTCGGCGTCGTCACATTCGCCGCGTCCCTCAACGCGGCCGGAGAGGCTGCCGCGCAGGGCAGTCGATCCGCAGTCGATCGTATGTGCCCAGGGCATCGATGTGTCAACAGCGCCCTGGGCAGGGCCGGTCCCGGTGGTCCGGCACCCGGGCGCTGCTTGACGAGTGCCACGATGTACTGCTCAATTAGTCGCATGAATGCCCAGCAGCGCTTGGTCTCGCGCGATCACATCGACTTCGGTCGGGTGTGGTCCGCCGCGTGTTGCGCCTGACTCGGCAGCGGGCCGTCTGACCGGCCCTTCCCTCCCTCGGTGACCCCGTCGCGGGCCGAGTTCTCTCCTCACGCGCGCTGCCGCAGCTCTGCTTCTCCTGACGCTCGACGTCGTCACGACTGCACCGACCCGTCTGCCTGACGGTCTGTGCGCTCATGCCTGCACGCAAGGCGATTCCGTCATGCCTGCGTGTCGCCGCACCCTGAAAGGCCATCTCCCATGCCAGTGGAGTTCCTCGGCATCGCCGCCACCCACGACGGCTCCGAAACCACCCCGCGCTCCGGCCCCGCGTTCGACAAGGAGTACACGCTCCGGCTCGCCCGCGCCCACGAGGACCACGGCTGGGACCGGGTGCTGTTCGCCTACGGTTCCGGATCGCCGGACCCCGCACCGGCCGCCGCGTACATCGCGAGCAGGCTGGACCGGCTCCAGATCCTCCTGGCCCACCGGCCCAACGTGTCGTACCCGACCTTCGCCGCGAAGACCTTCGCCACCCTCGACCAGATCAGCGAGGGCCGGCTCACCGTGCACTTCATCACCGGCGGCAACGACCGGGAACAGGGCCGCGAGGGCGACACCCTCACCAAGGACGAGCGCTACGCCCGCACCCGCGAGTACGTCCGGATCGTCAAGAAGATCTGGACCACGCACGAGCCCTTCGACCACGAGGGCGAGCACTACCGCTTCCACGACTTCGCGAGCGACGTCTTTCCCGTCCAACAGCCGCGCCCCGGCGTCTCGTTCGGGGGCTCATCGCCCGCCGCGTACGCCGCGGGCGGCGCGGAGGCCGACATCTACTGCCTGTGGGGCGAACCCCTCGCGAAGACCGCCGAGCAGATCGAGAACGTGAAGGCCGCCGCGAAGGCCGCGGGCCGCACCGACGTGCCGCGCATCCAGGTCGCCTTCCGCCCGATCATCGCCCCGACCGAGGAGCTGGCCTGGGAGAAGGCCCACCGCACGGTCGGCGCGATCAAGACGCGCAGGGAGAGGGGCGAGGCGATCACCAAACGCCACAACGGGCAGGCCCAGCCGCAGGCTGCAACACCTCAAAACGTCGGCTCGCAGCGGCTGCTCGCCATCGCCGAGGCGGGGGAGCGCTACGACCGGGCCCTGTGGACACCGACCGCCGCAGCGACCGGCGGCGCGGGCAACTCCAACGCCCTGGTCGGCACCCCCGAGACGGTCGCCCGGGCGCTGCTCGACTACTACGACCTCGGCGTCGACATCCTCTCCGCCCGCGGCTACGACCTGCTGGGCGACGCCATCGACTTCGGCCGGTACGTCATCCCGATCGTCCGCGAGGAGGTCGCCAAGCGCGACGCCGAGCGGGCGGCACGCGGGACGCAGCCCCTCGCGGCGGTGGGCGAATGACCTCCGTAGCCCAACCACCGTCGTCGGCAGTGGAGGTGACCGTGCTTCATGTCCGCGTCTCCGACCCACGCGTGAGACCCCTGCTGCGCGAACTCGGCCACGAGTACTCCACCCGCTACGGCAAGGACGCCCACGCCGAGATCTCCCGCTACCCCGATGAGGAGTTCACCGAGCCGTACGGCGGCCTGCTGCTCCTGCTGGTGGCGCGCGGCGAGCCCGTCGCAGGCGGCGCCTTCCGGCGGTACGACGCGACCACCGCCGAACTGAAGCGGATCTGGACCCACTCCGCCCACCGGCGGCGTGGCCTCGCCCGCCGTGTCATCGCCGAGCTGGAACGCGAGGCGGGCACACGCGGCTACCGGCGGATCTACCTGACCACCGGGCCACGCCAGCCCGAGGCCCGCGGCCTGTACCTGGCCACCGGCTACACACCGCTGTTCGACACCGAGGCCGACCCGGAGACCATCGGCCCGCTGCCCTTCGAGAAGCATCTGCCGGCCGAAGCACGCACGGCAAGCACAGCACGCACGGGAAAGGCAGCCGAACTGTGAACCCTCGCCCGATCAGAACCCGCCTGCGCCTCGCCGCTACCCTCGCGCTGCTGCCCGTACTGGCGCTGACCGCGTGTGGCTCCGGCGACACCTCCGGCACCACACCGGCGGGCGCTCAGGCGTCTTCCGCACCGACCGACGACCCGGTCGCCGCCATAGGCAAGGTGGACTCGGTGGCTGCCCTGCTGCCCGCCGATGTCCGCGAATCGGGCTCGCTCCGCGTCGGCAGTTCGATCGGGTTCCCGCCCGGTGCGTATTACCCGAACGGGCAGGACAAGCCGCCCGCCGGCCAGGACATCGACCTCGCCGACGCGGTGGCCAAGGTCCTCGGCGTGAAGCTGGAGCGGCAGGACGCCTCCTTCGAGACGATCCTGCCCGCCCTGGGCAGCGGCAAGTACGACTTCGGGACCGGCAACTTCGGCGTCACCACCGAACGCTTGAAGACCATCGACTTCGTCACCTACATCAACGACGGCCAGGGCTTCGCGGTGAAGACGGGCGACACCGCCCTCGGCAAGAAGGTCACCGACCTCACCCAGCTGTGCGGGCTGACCATCGGCACCGGTGCCGGCACCACCTTCGAGGCGACCCTCACCGCGCAGAAGGGCGTGTGCGCCAAGGCGGGCAAGAAGCCGTACGACGTGAAGGTCTACTCGGAGAACGCGGCGACCCTCACCGCGCTCCGGCAGGGCCGTATCGACGTCATCATGTCGACCATCAACGGCCTGCGCTACCAGGCGGCCCAGCCCGCCTCCCAGACCACCTTCCTCGGCGAGTTCCACCGCCTGGACGTCGGCTTCGCCTTCAAGAAGGGCTCCCCACTCACCAAGGCTTTCCAGGCCGCCGTCGACGAGCTGATCAAGGACGGCACGTACGCCCGGATCCTCAAGAAGTGGGGCACCTCCGCCTCCGCGATCGACACGTCGCGGATCAACCCGCCCGAGCACACCTGAGAGTTGAGCAGGTACGTCCACGATGTCCACGCTGCCATCCACCACCGACACCGCGCCG
>NZ_JAIGQA010000066.1:0-36223 GCF_019733245.1 Streptomyces sp. WAC04114 | reverse complement strand
CGGTGGGCCGGGGCGGTGGTGGCTCCCAGGGGGCGCGTTGCGGGGCCCGGGCGTTCGGGCGGGGCGCGGCCGGGAGGTCGTCGGCCCCGGTACGGGGTGCCGGAACCACCGGCTGCTCCGCGCCGGGGGGCCGCGCGGCCGGCCGGTCCGAGGAGTCGGTCCGCGCCTCCGCCCCGTCTCCCACCGCCCCCGACGCCGAAGCGAACCGGTCGTCCAGGGAATCCCGTGCCGGTGTGGGGCCCGTGTCGTCGGTGGAGTCCTCGTACAACTCCCTCCACCAGTCGTCCTCGTGACCGGTGGGCCTTCCCCCCTGCTGGCTCATGCCCGTAATTGTCCACCGCACGAGCGGGATGAAAACGGGGCTTGTGGAAAAAACCGGCCGGCCGCGGGCAGGTGATCGACACGTCGGGTGAGCCTTAGAACGGTCATCCGAAATCCGGGGGCCGGTGGGGTGCGAGCGGCTGACCTGCGGGTCTGGGGTCCGGCCACGCTTCTGACCTGCGTGTTCTCCGGTGTTCCGGCACTCTGGTCAGATGGGAGTGTGGGACCTCCTGCTGGTCGGGCTGGTCATCCTGCTCGGGCTGTGCGGAGTGCTGCTGCCCGCCATGCCGGGATCGTTGCTGGTGTGGGCCGCGGTCATGTGGTGGGCGCTGAAGGATCCGCAGCCCGTCGCATGGTGGGTGCTGGTCGGGGCCACGGTCCTGCTGCTGGTCTCCCAGGCCGTCCGCTGGGCGCTGCCGCCGCGGCGGCTGCGGATGAACCGCACCACCCGCCGCATGCTGGCGTGCGCCGGCACCGGATCCGTCCTCGGCTTCGTTCTGGTCCCCGTCCTCGGCGCTATCCCGGGATTCCTCGCCGGTGTCTACCTCTTCGAACGGATCCGCCTCGGCCGGCACGCCGACGCGGTCGCTGCCCTGCGCACGGTCATGCGCGCGGGCGGCTCCAGCATCCTGACCGAACTGTTCACCTGCCAGCTGATCGCGGCGGCCTGGGTGGGCGCGGTCGTCTGGGGCTGAGCCGACTCCCTCAGGCGAGAAGTCAGGCGAGAAGTCAGGCGGGAAGTCGGGCAGGGAGGACGCCCTCGTGCGTCAGGAGCCGTACCTTCCGGTCCAGGCCGCCGGCGTATCCGGTCAGTGCGCCGTCCGCTCCGATCACCCGGTGGCACGGGCGGACCACCAGCAGCGGATTCGCGCCGATCGCACCGCCGACGGCCCGTACGGCCGCCCGGGGCGCACCGATGCGCGCGGCGATCTCGCCGTAGGTCGTGGTCGAACCGTAGGGGATGTCGTCCAGGGCGGCCCAGACCTTCTCGCGGAAGGCGGTGCCCTCGGTGCGCCAGGCCAGGCGGAACTCCTTCAGTTCCCCGGCGAAGTAAGCGGCGAGCTGCTCCTCGGCCTCCCGGAAGGGCCCGGGGTCGCGCCGCCAGTCCTCCCGTACCTCGCGTCCGCCCTTCTGTCCGGGCACCGACAGGGAGGTCAGCTCGCCGGTCGGCGCGGCGGTGAGGAGCAGCGGCCCGAGGGGGCCGGGCACGCTCGTCCAGTAGGTCGGGCAGGTCATCGGGACTCCCACTCCCCTGCTGCGCGCAGGTGGTTCAGTGCGTACGAGCGCCAGGGGCGCCAGCTGTCGGGGACGTCGAGACCGGGCGGGGCCACGTCCGGGTCGCCGAGGGCACGGGTGCGGATCTCGGCCACCGTACGGGGGTCCAGGCCCGGCACGGCCAGCAGGGCGTCCTGCGCGTCGTCCCGGTCGGCGCCCGGGTCCAGGCGTACGGCGTGGTCGGCGAGGGCGGCGGTGAGCGCGCCGAGGGTGCCGCCGGGCTCGGCGCCGGCGAGCACGGCCGGCTCGGGGAAGAGGTGGGTGAGGCTGCCGCAGGGGGCGTCGAGGGCCTTGCCGTAGCGGCGTACGAGCCGTTCCGCCTGCGTGCGGCCGGTCAGCGCGCGCACCGCGAGTTCCTCCGGGTCGGCGGTGCCCGGCGAGCGCAGTCCGGGCCGGGCGGCGACCAGGGGGGCGAGCCGCGGGTCGGCTGCGAGGCGCTCGTCGACGGCGTAGGGGTCGGCGTCGAGGTCGAAGAGGCGCCGCAGCCGCTGGACGGCGGTGGTCAGGTCGCGCGGGTCGGTGAGGTGCAGCCGGGCGTCGAGCCAGCCGCCGGGGTGGGCGCCGGGTCCGGTCCGGGGGGTGCCGGTGCGTTCGTCGACGGCGACGATGCCGGTGCCGTAGGGGAGGCGGAGGGTGCGCCGGTAGGTGCGGGTGCCGGGCGGGCCGCTGACCTCTTCGATGCCGGGTACGGCCTCGTGTTCGAGCAGGTCGAAGACGGGTCCGGCCCGGTAGGGGCCTCGGTGGGCGAGCCGGAGCGGGATGCCGGCGTTCGGGGTGGCCGTACGGCGGCCCCGGCCGTGCTGCGGCGCGGCGGCGCGCAGCTCGCTCGGGGTCGACGCGTACACCGCCCGGATCGTGTCGTTGAACTGCCGCACGCTGGCGAAGCCCGCCGCGAAAGCGATCTCGGTGATCGGGAGCTCGGTGGTCTGCACGAGGACGCGTGCGGTGTGGGCCCGCTGGGCCCGGGCGAGGGCGACCGGGCCGGCGCCCAGCTCGGCGGTGAGCTGCCGCTGCACCTGCCGGGCGCTGTAGCCGAGGCGTCCGGCGAGCCCGGCGACGCCCTCCCGGTCGACCACGCCGTCGGCGATCAGCCGCACGGCCCGGCCCACGACATCGGCGCGGACGTTCCACTCGGCGGAGCCGGGCACGGCGTCCGGCCGGCACCGCCGGCAGGCCCGGAAGCCCGAGCCCTGCGCGGCGGCGGCCGTGGCGTAGAACCGTACGTTGGCCCGCTTGGGGGTGACCGCGGGGCAGCTCGGCCGGCAGTAGATGCCGGTCGTCTCGACGGCGAAGAAGAACACGCCGTCGAACCGGGCGTCGCGACTGCGCACGGCCTCGTACCTGGTGTCCTCGTCCGTTCCCTGGTCTGTCACAGCTCCAGTCTCCGCCGTCGCCCGGTGGGCCGCTGGCGGAAATCGGACACCGCGATCGGGGGCCGACCGACCCGGGCTTCTCGTGTGCCGGGTTCTGTGATCGTCCGGCCGCGGGTCCGTCGTGGTCGCTCGCGCAGTTCCCCGCGCCCCTGACGGGGCACGATACGGACCGGCATCCGCCAGACCGGAACCGGTACGGGTTCGGGCGGGCGGACACCGGACGCGAGGGGTGCCGCAACCGGACACCGGGCGGGCCACAGGCCCGAGCAGACAGATACCGGACACGACGCATGCCCGGCAGCCGAACCCCGAGCCAACCGCACGCCGACAGCACGGCGCGGCCCCGGCGCGCGGGCGCGGCCCGGTGCGCGTTGAAAGCACGCGCCGCGCCGGCACCGCAGCATGAAGCCGCTACGCGCGCCAGTGCGCCCCCTGCTTTGCCTCCACCGCGGCCGCGGCCCGGCAGCCGGACACAGGACGTTGCGCAGCCCCGAGCAGACGGACACCGGACACGACGCGTGCCCGGCAGCCGAACCCCGAGCCAACCGCACATCGACAGCACGGCGCGGCCCCGGCGCCCGGGCGCGAGCACGCGCCGCGGGCCGGCACCGCGGCGCGAAGCCGCTACGCGCGCCAGTGCACCCCCCGCTTCGCCTCCATCGCGGCCCTGCCCATCGCCCCCTTCCGCTTCCAGTCCTTGCGGATCTCGGCGCGCAGGCGGGCGTCGGTCTTGGCGACGATGCGCTGGTTCTCCCGGAGCAGCTTGCGGTAGCTCTCCAGGCGCCGCTCCGGGAGCTCGCCGCTGTCGATGGCGGCCAGCACGGCACACCCCGGCTCCGCCTCGTGGGCGCAGTCGTGGAAGCGGCAGCGCCCGGCCAGTTCCTCGATCTCGGAGAACACCTGCCCGACGCCCGTCCCGGCGTCCCAGAGGCCGACGCCGCGCAGTCCGGGGGTGTCGATCAGGACGCCCCCGCCGGGCAGGACGAGCAGGTTGCGCGTGGTCGTGGTGTGACGGCCCTTGCCGTCGACGTCGCGGGTGGCCTGGACGGTCATGACGTCCACGCCGAGCAGCGCGTTGGCGAGGGTCGACTTGCCCGCGCCGGACTGCCCGAGCAGCACGGACGTCCCCCCGCCGACGAGCGCGGCAACCACGTCGAGCCCGTCCCCGTCCCTGGAGCTGACGGGCACGACCGGCACGCCGGGCGCGCTCGTCTCGACGTCCTGGACGAGGTGTCCGCGGGTCACGGCGTCCGGCACGAGGTCGGCCTTGGTGAGGACGACGACGGGCTGGGCCCCGGATTCCCAGGCGAGCGCGAGGAAGCGTTCGATGCGGCCGAGGTCCAGCTCGACCGCGAGGGACACGGCGATGACAGCGTGGTCGACGTTGGCCGCGAGGATCTGCCCCTCGGACCGCTGCGAGGAGGTGGAGCGGACGAAGGCGGTACGGCGCGGCAGGCAGGTGCGGACGTAGCGCGGGTTCCCGCCGGGTTCGACGGCGACCCAGTCGCCGGTGCACACGACCCGCAGGGGGTCGTGCGGGGTGACGAACGCGGTGTCGGCCCGCAGCGGCCCGTCGGCGGTGACGACGTCACACTGCCCGCGGTCGACCCGTACGACGCGGCCCGCGAGCAGGCCTTCGGCCTCGTACGGGACGAACTCGGCCTCCCAGCCCGCGTCCCAGCCGTACGGCTGGAGCGGATGCGAGGCAGACGAGGACGAACCCGAAAGAGAGGAGAGAGACAAGGGGTGACCCTTCACAAGGGTGGCCCCGGCACGGCGCGCGAAGGCGCTGGGAGGAGGAGGTCAGCCGGAGGCCACGGAGGTGGACTTGATGAACTTCCGGATGCGGGCAGCGCCCATCTCAGAGACAGCCATCGATCACACCTCCTGCACGTCACACAGCCGACGGCGGCAGCAACAGGCCGCCGCGCGATTCGCCCCCACCATAGAGGGCCGCGCTCCGTCGGCGCCACGGAATTGATCCGACCCTCACGGGGCCGTCGGCCCACCCTCGCGGGGCCGTCGGGGACGGCTCCCCACCGCCCCTCGTGCACGACGCGCACGTGGTGGCCGGACGTGGTGCACTGGAATTACGGGAGGTGCAGCATGTCAGGTCGCGCAGGCAAAACCCGCAACATCTTTCTCGTGTGGCTGGTCTGGCCGCTGATCACACTGGGCATCTACCACCTGGTCTGGTACTACAAAATCAATCGCGAAGCCCGGGAATTCGATTCACGGATCGAGGTCAATCCGGCGATGGCCGTCGTGGCCGTCACGCTCGGCTGGCTGATCATCGTTCCCCCCTTCGTGTCGGTCTACAACACCGGTCTGCGCATTGCCCGCATGCAGCAGTCGGCCGGTATGGAACGGAGCTGCAACCCCTGGATCGGCCTCATTCTCTACATCGTGGCCGTGCTGTTCCCGCTCTACTACCAGCACGAGCTGAATCAGATCTGGGCTCGCTACCAGCATGCGGAAGAGGGCGAACAGGTGCCGCTCGCGGCATGACGCCGGATGGTTCGTCAACTGCCCTTCGCGCAGGCGTGCCCGTTCACCTCGAAGTCGTACGGCGGGGAGTTCTTGCCGTGCCAGGAGGCGATGAAGCCGAAGGCCAGGTCGCCGCCGGCGGGGACCGACTTGTTGTAGTCGGCGGCGGTGGCGGTGACGCGTGAGCCGTCCTGGGAGACGGAGGCGTCCCACATCTGGCCGACCTTCTGGCCGTCCCGGAATGACCAGGCGACGCGCCAGGAGTCGAGGGCCTCGGCGCTGGTGACGGTCACGGTGGCCTGGAAGCCGTCGGGCCACTGGTTGACCAGGTCGTACTCGACCCGGCAGGCGGGGTCCCGGCTCTCCTCCGGCTCGGTGCGGTCGGTGGGCGAGGAGGTGCCCTGCGGTTCGGTGTGGCGGTTCCTGTCCTCCGGCGTGCCGGACTTCTCCGGCTGCTTCGTGCCCTGGGTGGTCCGTTCGGCCGGCTTGGAGGTGGCCGGCGGCAGGGACGGTGCGGACGGCAGGGGCGGAGCGGGGTCGGCCACCGGCTGGCGGTCGGCACCGCCGGACGCGCCGAGGTCGTCGCCTCCACCGCCGAAGGGCATCAGTGAGACGCCGAGGGCCAGTACGGAGACCAGGACCGCGGCGACGAGGAGGCCGTTGCGGGCGACGCGCGCCTTCTGCTCGCCGTCCTCCGGTTCGCCGGCCGCCTCGTCCGCCGAGCCGGGGCGGCCCGCGCCGAGCCGCACCTCGGCGGCGCGGCGGCGGCGCTCCAGGTAGGCGAGGCCGCCCCAGCCGATCACCCCGCCGGCCAGCGCCCCGGGCAGGGAGCCGCCGTGCAGGCGCAGACAGGCGGCGGCCTCGGCGCACTGCACGCAGGTGGCGAGGTGCCGGGAGAGGTCGCCGGGGGTCTCGGCGGCGGAGGAGCGGGTGACGGCGTCCAGCAGCCGGGCGTAGCTGCGGCACTGTGCGTCCATCGGTGTGTCGAGGTGGTTGCGGTGGCAGCGGTCCCGGAAGAGGGTGCGCACCTGCTGGAGTTCCTCGGCGGCGCCGGCCGGGTCGAGGCCGAGACGGCGGGCGACCAGGGGGAGCGGCAGCGCCTCCACCTCGGTGAACCACAGCAGTTCCGCGTCCGCCTGCTGCAGGTCGCGCAGGCCGCGCAGCGCGAGCGGGCGCTGCAGGGGCGGGCCGGAGTAGCGGGCGGCCTTGTCCGAGTTGAGCCACAGGCGCAGGTCGGGGTCGAGTTTGTGCCCTTGCCCGTCCTCCTCCCAGGCGGCTGCCGTGGTGCGTACGGAGGTCAGCAGCAGGGGTATGCGGGGCAGCCGGGCGGGGCGGCGGGCGGTGCCGCGGACCGGGCCGGTGTCGGCGGCGCGGGCCTCGCGTATGCCGTGTGCGAACGCCTCGCGGCCGAGCTGTGCGGCGGCCGTGGAACCGGAGGTGCACAGGTCCGCGTAGGCGAGGACGGCGTCCCAGCACTCGGAGAACAGCGCGGCCTCGGTGGCGTCCTGAGGGGTCGGCAGGTCGGGCATGAGTCTCCTGCATCCACAAGCGAGGTCAACTCACCACATCGGCATTGGAGTTGGGGGGACCCTCGCGGCAGGGGGAGAGCTTTTCACGCCTCTCACACAACTGACAAGCGCCCTGTTCAGATATCACGAACAGGGCGGCCGCACCCCTATGACTCCGGCCTCGGAGTGTCATACGGGTGCGGCCGCCGGGCGACTCAATACCGTGCCGTGAAAAGCACGGCGTCATCGAAGTGTTATCGAACGGCGGTGGGTTCGTCGGCGGGGAGGCTGTCCATGAAGGAGCTGACCGAGAAGACCGCGTTGCCGGGGCCGGGCGGGCCGTAGCCGGGGGGCGAGGAGAGGCCGAAGTCCTCCATGGTCTGCCGGTAGGCCTGGAGCAGGCGGATGTGGTATTCCAGCGGCGCGCCCTGCGGGTTGGCCTTGCCGAGCGGCGTCGTGGGCTCCGGGCACCAGGTGGTGAAGCGGGGCGTGATGCCCTGCGACATGAAGAACCGCAGGCCCTCGGTGGTCGACGCGATCGCCTCGTCGACCGTCTTGAAGCCGAACGGCTCGGCCATCTCGACGCCCGCGACGAAGTTGGGGATCACGTTGCGCGCCCCGAAGATCTCGGCCGAGTCGAGGATGCGCTTGTGCCACTCGTCGCGGCCGACGTACCGCTCCTTGCCCGGGCAGTACATCTTGAAGAGGTACTCGTCCCACACCTCGTAGTTGGGGTGGTAGATCTGCACGCCGTAGTCCTTGAACCGCTGGACGTCGTCGCGTGGCAGCGCCTGGGCGACGACCTTGCCGATCCAGCGGCCCGGGAAGTGCTCCTCGATGGCCTTGGCGTACCGCCCGTAGAAGTCCGCCTCGTCCAGGCCCTGGACCTTCGACGTGATCGCTCCACCGGTGAGGGTGTACGCGGTGGACACCTTGGCGGTGTCGTACCTGTTGATGATGTCGAGCGCCTCGAGGACCTCGTCGACGTCCTTCACGCCCGTGTACGGGCGGCCCGCCGCCTTGTGCTGGCGCCAGTTGTGGTTGATGTCGCAGTACTGGCACTCCTCCTTGGCGCCGAAGTACTGGCACACGCGGAACGCGGTCAGGTAGATCAGGTAGCCCCACTGGATGGTCGGGGCGACCTCCATGACCGACTTCCCGTTGGCGAGGGTGTGCCGGTAGTACTCGGGCATCGGCGGCACACCGACGTCGGAGATCCGCTTGCCGTCGAGGTACAGGCCGAGCACACCGTCGTCGTTCGCGGCGACGCGGTACGGCGAGGACGGGTTCACGCGGACCGAGACGACGGTGCGGCGCAGGTCGTAGGGGCCGCCGGTGAGGATGATCTCCTCGGGCGGCCGGCGCAGGGCCGCCTCGCCCAGTTCGGGCAGGGTGCCGTGGTCGAAGGAGAAGATGAAGTACGACTTCGGCTTGACCTCGCCGCCCTCGTTGTCGCTGAGCGCGGACGGGTCGAAGGCGACGCCGCCGCGGAGCAGGTCCTCCTTGAAGACGGCTTCCCGCGGCACGTGCGGGAACCGCTCCATCAGATCCTCGACCAGCGCGGTTCGGCTGCCCATCCCGTGTCTCCTCCCGGTTCGGACGTACGACTCCTCACGGTATGCCCATGGGTGCGCGGGGCGGGTACCGGGTCCCCCCGAGCCGGGAGAATGCCGCGTTCGTGGTGTGTTGCCGGGGTGCTGTCAGGCTTCGCGGGCGAGCGCCGCCCAGTCGACCGCGTACGCCGGCTCCTCCCCGGCCAGCAGCCGCTCCGCCTCCTCGGCGACCGCACGGCCGAGCCGCGCCAGTTCGTTGCCCTGGGAGCCCGCGAGGTGCGGGGTGACGAACGCACCGGGGAGGTCGTAGAGCGGGGAGTCGGCGGGGAGCGGCTCCGGGTCGGTGACGTCGAGGATCGCGGTCAGACGCCCGGCGCGCAGTTCCGCCACCAGGGCGTCGTGGTCGACGAGCGCGCCGCGCGCGGTGTTGATCAGCACGGCGCCGTCGGGCATCAGGGCGAGCTCGCGGCGGCCGATCATGTGGTGCGTCTCGGGCGTCTGGGGGGCGTGGACGGTGACGATGTCGCACGTGCGCAGCAGTTCGTCCAGGGGCAGCAGGGTGACGCCGAGCGCGGCGGCCCGCCGCTCGTCGACGTACGGGTCGGTGAGGACCGGCCGCAGGTCGAAGGGGCGCAGCAGTTCGAGGACACGGCGGCCGATGCGGGAGGCGCCGATGATGCCGACCCGGCGGCCGTGGTTGCCGATGCCGGGGATGAGGCCCCAGCCGGTGGAGGTGCGGGCCGTGCGCATCCGCTCGCGGGCGGCGAGGACGTCCTTCCCGGCGAGCAGGATCATGGCGAGGGTGTACTCGGCGACCGGGAGTGCGTTGGCGGCGGCGGCCGAGGAGACGGTGATGCCGCGCTCCCGGATGCCGGGGGTAGCGAAGGACTTCACGGAGCCGGCCGAGTGCAGCACCGCCCGCAGCCGGGGGGCGGCGGCGAGGACCGTCTCGTCGAGCCGGGGGCAGCCCCAGCCGGTCACCAGGATCTCGGTCCGGGCCAGCGTGTCGAGGACGCGCGGGTCGGTGAAGTCCTCGGCCACGAGGTCCGGATCGATGTCCACGGAGGTGCGCAGCCGGGCCAGCACCTCGGGAGGGAAGACCTGCGGCACGTTCTCGGCGGCCATGGCGAACAGTGCCTGGGGGCGCTGGCTCAAGGGGTGACCTTCCGGCTCGGCGGCACACGGGGAGGCTGAGGCGGCAGAAACCGCTCTCTACAACCTCTCCACGGTAGGCCCGGCCGGGCGGCGGCGGCAACGTGCGTCGGGCCGGGGTAGGTTCCGGCCGGGGGGCTTCCCGGTCCCCGCTGCCTGGGGGAAGGACGACGCGATGCACGGGACCGTGACCAACTGGGCGGGCAACATCACCTACGCGGCCAAGGAACTGCACCGGCCCGGGTCGCTCACCGCGCTGCGGGCGCTCGTCGCGGACGGCGACCGGGTGCGGGTGCTGGGCAGCGGGCACTCGTTCAACGAGATCGCCGAACCGGGCCCCGAGGGGGTCCTGCTGTCGCTGGCCGACCTGCCCCCGGAGGTGGACGTCGACACGGCGGCCCGCACGGTCCGGGTCGGCGGCGGTGTGCGCTACGCGGAACTGGCCCGCCGGGTGCACGGGCAGGGGCTCGCGCTGCACAACATGGCGTCCCTTCCGCACATCTCGGTGGCCGGGTCGGTGGCGACCGGCACCCATGGCTCGGGGGTGCTGAACGGGCCGCTCTCGGCGTCCGTGCGCGAGGTGGAGCTGGTCACGGCGGACGGCTCGGTGCTGACCATCGGCCGGGGCGAGGAGCGGTTCGGCGGTGCCGTCACGTCACTCGGCGCGCTGGGGGTCGTCACCGCGCTCACCCTGGACCTGGAGCCGGCCTACGAGGTCGAGCAGCACGTGTTCACCGAACTGCCGCTGGAGGGCCTGGACTCCGGGGTGTTCGAGACGGTGATGGCGACGGGGTACAGCGTCAGCCTGTTCACCGACTGGCGGGAGCCGGGCTTCCGGCAGGTGTGGCTCAAGCGGCGCACCGACCAGCCGCTGCCCGCCTTCCCCTGGGCCGCTCCCGCCACGGCGAAGATGCACCCGGTGCCGGGCATGCCCGCGGTCAACTGCACCGAGCAGTTCGGTGTGCCGGGGCCGTGGCACCAGCGGCTGCCGCACTTCCGGGCGGAGTTCGTCCCGAGCAGCGGGGCGGAGCTGCAGTCGGAGTACCTGCTGCCGCGCGGGCACGCGGTGGAGATGCTGCACGCGCTCGACGCGATACGGGAGTCCGTCGCCCCCGTCCTGCAGACCTGCGAGGTGCGCACGGTCGCCGGTGACGACCAGTGGCTCAGCCCGTCCCACGGCCGGGACACCGTCGCGGCGCACTTCACGTGGGTCGAGGACACGGAGGCGGTACTGCCGGTGGTCCGGCGGGTCGAGGAGGCGCTGCAGCCCTTCGGGGCACGGCCGCACTGGGGGAAGGTGTTCACCGTGCCCGCGACCGCGCTGCGCGAGCTGTATCCACGACTCGGCGACTTCCGGGCACTGACGCATGAGCTCGACCCGCGGGGGAAGTTCGCCAACGCCTTTGTACGAGGGGTGCAGGCGGGGACGGAGACGTAGGCGTACACGGGGTCTGCTGCCGCGCGGAGGGCGCGGCCTGCCCGTACCCGGGGGCGGCAGAGCCGCCCTCGCCGGCCCAAGGGGGCACGAGCTGCCCACCCCCGGGCCGGGGATCACCCGCGCCAGAGGCACGAGCCACGCACCTGGAGCCCGACCGCCCTTCCCGGGACGGCAACCGCCCGCACCGGGCCAAGGGCCGCCCACACCCGAACCGGAACCTACCTGCGCCGGAGGCAAGGACTGCCGCGCGCCCCGCCGGCCGGTCAGGTCGCCTCGTGCGGGCCGCCCCACGTCGTGGAGGTCGTGACGCGGTCGGCCTCGTCCTTGACGAGCAGGGACATCAGGGAGGCCACGGTCAGGCCCGCCTCGGCCGGGTGGCGCAGCACCTTGCCGGGATCGATGCGGTACGTGTTGGTGCGCCCCTCCCGGGTGTGGGACAGGTATCCGTCCTGCTCCAGGTCGGCGATGATCTTCTGCACCGCTCGCTCGGTGAGCCGGCAGTGGGCCGCGATGTCCCGGATGCGGGCACTGTGATTGTCGGCGATGGCGGCCAGCACGCGGGCGTGGTTGGTGAGGAACGTCCATCCGGTGTGTGACTCGGGCACTCCATCCATGCCCCAACTCTAGCGACAGAACATTCATGCACCCAAAAACACGTACCATGTTTCATGTATCAATTGACGGGTGTGGGGTAGAGGGGCAACGCTGGAAGCGGAGGCAAGGCGTACAGAGCAAGGGAGAACAGGGCCATGCCGGAGCCTGCGTACTCTGCGCGGTCTCACCCACAGGAGCACGCCGCACCCACGGCGGTCGACAGTGCGCCGGCGGCGATCCCGCCCTGCATGGCGACGATGGACGTCGTCCCGGACGGCGACCGCATGACCGTGACCGTGTGGGGCGAACTGGACCTGGGCAGCCGGCGGTTGCTCCCCGAGCTGTACGACATGCTCACCCTGTCCGGCACCGGCCTCGACCTGCGCCTGGACGCGGTCGGATTCTGCGACTGCGCCGGCCTCAACGCACTGCTGGATCTGCGCACTCGCGCGGCCGACGAGGGCAAGACGGTCACCGTCCGGTCCTGCGGCGTCGCGGTCGAGCGCCTGCTCGACCTGACCGGCACGCGGGAGCTGTTCGCGGACTCAGGCCGGCCCGAGAGCGCCCCGCCCCCGGTCGCACCCGCCGCGTACCCGCCGGAGGAGGACGGCCAGGACCTCCGCGCCGAAGTCACCCAGCTGCGCCGCGCCATGCAGACCCGGCCGACCATAGACCTGGCCCGCGGCATCCTGATGGCCTCCTTCGGCCTGAGCCCCGAGGCGGCCTGGAGCGTCCTGGTCAGGACTTCCCAGAACACCAACACCAAGCTGCACCACCTGGCCCAGGACCTGGTGGGCACCGTGGACGGCAGGACGCTGCCGGAGCGGGTGCAGCAGCAGCTGGCCGCCGCGGTCGCCGGAGCGAGCCGCCCGGGCGAGGCGACGGCGTACCCCACGGACGCCCCCTTCGACGACCGGGACCGCACCGCCGGGGACTGACGCGCCCACACTGAGGCATCATGGGCAGGCCACACCCGGCCTCCCCGGTCCGCAGCGCGCGGGCACTTTATAAAGCCCCTTTCCAAACCCCTTGTCGAAAGTCCCGGCAGACCATAGCCTTGCGCCGCGCCGGTGCCGACGTCGAACCGGCCCGGCCGGTCTGGGAAGGAATGGGGCACCCCGGTGAAGCGCACCTCACGTGACATCCGCACCGCGAACCGCTACGAGGTGCTGCGCCAGATCATCGCGGAGTCACCCACGTCCCGGCAGGAGCTGGCGGCGGCCACCGGACTCAGCCTCGCCACGGTCGCCACCCTCGTCGGCGAGCTGCTCGACCTCCGCATGATCACCGAGGTCGGCTTCGAGGACTCGGCGGGCGGCCGACCCCGGGGCCTGGTCGCGGTCAACACCTCCGGCGGCGCACTGATCGGCGTCGACATCGCCGAGACCTATGTCCACGTCGAGCTGTTCGACCTCGGGCTGAATGTGCTGGCCCGCGCCGAGGAGGACGTCCGGCCCAGCGAGAGCCTGCCCGAGCAGGTGGTGGGCCATGTGGCCACCGCCGTCGGCTCGGTGGTCACCCAGGCCGGCATCGAGGGCGCCCGGGTGCTCGGGGTCGGGGTGAGCGTGCCGGGGCAGGTGGACCGCGCGACCGGCACCTCGGAGTACGCGCCGAACTGGGACTGGCACGACGTACCGCTCCTCGATCTGCTCACCGAGCACATCGCCTACCCGCTGTACCTGGACAACCCGCTGCGCGCCAGCGCGGTCGCCGAGCTGTGGTTCGGGGCCGCGCGCGGGCGCGGGAACGCCGTGGTGGTCAACCTCGGCACCGGCGTGGGCGCCGGTCTCGTCCTGGGCGGCGGGCTGCACCGCGGGGTCAGCAACAGCGCCGGCGAGTGGGGCCACACCACGATGGTGCTGGACGGGCGCCTGTGCCGGTGCGGCAACCACGGCTGTGTGGAGGCGTACGTCGGCGCGCGCGGCATCATGCTGAACCTGCGCGAACTCAGCCCCGACAGCCCGCTGTTGCACGGCGAGGACCAGACGGCGACCATCGACGCCCTGGCCCGCGGGGTCGCGGCGGACGACCCCGTGGCGCGCCGGGTCGTCCACGAGACCGCCCGCTACCTGGGCGCCGGGGTCGCGGACCTGGTCAACCTGTTCAACCCCGAGATCGTCGTGCTGAGCAGCTGGGTCGCCCGCACCCTGGGCGAGCCGCTGCTGCACGAGGTGCGTGAGGCCGTGACCCGGCACGCGCTGCCCCGGCCGCTGGCCGCCACCGAAGTCGTCCTCTCCCCGATCCCCACCGACCCGGTGTGCCTGGGCGCGGCCACGTTCGCGCTCGAAGGCGCCCTCCAGACCGTCGGGCAGAAGAACGGCAAACGCGCCGCCCCCGTGAGGAGCCGTACCACCACGCCTTCGTAGCGGCGGAACCAACTCCTCCGCGCACCCCACGCGTTCGAAATGACGAACCGGACACAACGCTTCGTACAGACTTCGTCCAACCCCTTGCCGAAGCCTTAGCCGAAGCTCTAGCGTCCGGCACCGCACCTTCCTTTGAGCCATCTGGCGCGAGCCCCCGGGCCGTGAGCCATCAGGCAGTGAGCCGCAGAGCCGCAGCCGCACTCGAGACAAGGACGTCAGCATGTCGGCATCGAGCAACATGAACTGGGACCGCCGAAACGTACTGCGGGCCGCGATGGGCCTGGCCGCCGCCGGCGGACTCGCCGCGTGCGGCAGCAACACCGGACGGAGCAGCGGGGGCTCCGGCGACGGTCTCGTCCAGTACTTCCACGCGTACGGCGAGGCCGGTGTCGAGCAGGCCGTCAAGCGGTACGCGAAGGCGTACAAGGACACCGGCGTCGCCACGCAGTGGATCACCGGCAACAACTACGAACAGAAGCTCTTCGCCGCGCTGCTCACCAAGAACGCGCCCGACGTCTTCGAGTTCCACCCGCAGATCCAGCTCGTCAAGAGCGGTCAGGTGGCCGACCTGACCGACATCATCGAGCCGGTCAAGGACGACTTCAACCAGGCCGACATCACGTCGCACACGGTCGACGGCAAGATATACGGCGTCCGGATGATCGACGATCCGCAGTTCCTCTTCTACCGGCCCTCGCTGTTCAAGAAGGCCGGAGTCGAGGTGCCGACCACGCTGGAAGAGCTGATCGAGGCCGCCGACAAGCTGACCACCAGCAAGGTCAAGGGCATCTTCCTCGGCAACGACCTGACCTCGATCGACCGCCCGCTGATCTGGTCGGCCGGCGCCGACACCCTCACCGCGGACAACAAGCCCGCCTTCAACACCGACGCCGTCGCCGACGGCCTCAAGCAGCTGCGTGGCCTCTTCACCAGCGGCAACCTGCTGCTCGACGCCCCCGCCGACTCGTGGGACCCGTCGGCCCTCATCCAGGGTCTGACCGCGATCCAGTGGTGCGGCATGTGGGCCATGCCGGCCATGCAGAAGGCGCTCGGCGACGACATCGGCATCTTCCCCTTCCCGAAGGTCGGTTCGGCCGGCAAGCAGTCGGTCTACAACGGCGGCTGGTCGATGTTCGTCAACGCCAAGAGCAAGAACGTCGAGGCGGCCAAGGAATACGTCAAGTGGCTGTGGATCGACCAGAAGAAGTACCAGGAGGACTTCGCCACCTCCTACGGCTTCCACATCCCGCCGCGCACCTCGCTCGCCCAGTCCGCCACCAAGCTGAAGTCCGGTCTGCCGGCCGAGGGGGTCAAGCTCTTCAACGAGTTCGGTCACTTCGACAACATCGGCTGGACCCAGGCCATGATCGCCGCGTTCTGGGACGTGATCGCCAACAGCGTCCGCAAGGACGGTGACCCGAAGGCCCAGCTCGACGCCTGTGAGAAGAAGGTCGACGCCGAACTCAAGAAGCTCTTCGGATAGACCACCGGACGGATCTCGACATGTCGACCACCACCACGCGCGGGGTCGCCCGGCCCGCCCCGGCCAAGGTCGCCCAGCCCCGGCCGCGGCGGGGCCTGAGGGCGAGCAGCACCTTCAACTTCTGGCTCTTCACCGGGCCGTTCCTGATCGGCCTGGTGATCTTCGTCTTCGTGCCGATCGGCTGGAGCATCTGGCTCAGCTTCTTCGAGGCGCGCTTCACCGTGACGCCTAGCGAGTTCGTCGGCTTCGACAACTACCGGCAGATCCTGACGGACACGAACTTCCGGAACTCGCTGGTCACGTTCACCGTGTTCGCCGCGTTCATCGTGCCCGCCACCTGGGCCCTGTCGCTGGGTCTCGCGCTGCTGGTCAACCGGCTGCGGTTCATGCGGGCGTTCTTCCGGTCGGTGTTCTTCCTGCCGACCGCGGTCAGCTACGTCGCCGCCGCGCTGATCTGGAAGATGTCCATCTTCAACGGCGTCCGCTTCGGTCTGGCCAACACCGTCCTCGGCTGGTTCGGCGTGGACAACATCGCCTGGCTGGCCAACCCCGACCCGCCCTGGTACTGGCTGGTCATCGTGACCGTCCGGCTCTGGCTCCAGTCGGGCTTCTACATGATCCTGTTCATCGCGGCGCTGCAGAACATCCCGCGGGAGCTGTACGAGGCCGCCTCCATCGACGGCGCCAAGCCGGGCTGGCAGACCTTCCGGCACATCACCCTGCCTCAGCTCAGGGCCACCTCCACCGCGGTGATCCTGCTCCTGCTGGTCGCCGCGTACCAGGCCTTCGACGAGTTCTTCAACCTGCTGGGCAAGGCCACGTGGGGCCAGCCCCCGCTGGTCGAGCTCTACAAGATGGCCCTCGGCCAGAACCAGAACTACGGCGCGGGCAGCGCGGGCGCGGTCGTACTGACCCTGCTCATCTGCGTCGTCACCCTGCTCCAGGGCAAGATCATGGGCTTCGGAAGGGGTGAGGAGTCCAAGTGACCACCACGGCACCCGACATCACCAAGACGACGAAGCCGGCCGAGGCCAGGCGCGGCGGCGGCGTCATGGGCAGCACCGGTCTGTACATCGCGACCGGCGTCGCCGCCCTCCTCTTCCTGATCCCCTTCTATCTGATCGTCCGCAACGCGCTGATGACGGACCCGGAGATCACGGGCGAGACCTGGAAGTGGTTCCCCACTTCCATCCAGTGGGGCAACATCACCGAGCCGTTCGACGACGTCACCGTCGACTTCGCGCAGTCCCTGTGGAACTCCGTGGTCGTCGCCGTCCTCCACACGGCCGGAATCCTGCTGATCTGCTCGATGGCCGGATACGGCCTCGCCCGCATCCCGTACAAACACGCCAACAAGGTGTTCTACGCCGTCCTGGTGACCCTGATGGTTCCCACGGCCGTCACCTTCGTGCCGAGCTTCGTGCTGGTCTCGTCCCTCGGCTGGGTCGACAGCTACCGGGGTCTGATCATCCCGGGCCTCTTCAGCGGTTTCACCTGCTTCCTGTTCCGGCAGTACTTCCTGGGGTTCCCGAAGGAGCTCGAGGAGGCGGCGCGGGTGGACGGGCTCGGCTACTGGGGCGCGTACTGGCGGATCGTCGTACCCAACTCGCTGAACTTCTTCGCCGCCATCGCCACGATCACCTTCATCAACGGCTGGAACGCCTTCCTCTGGCCCCTGGTCATCGGACAGGATCCGAGTGCCTGGACCGTCCAGGTTGCGCTGTCCTCGTATATGACGAACCAGACCGTCAACTACCACCTGATCTTCATGGCCACCGCCATCTCGATCCTGCCCCTGATCTTCGTCTTCCTCTTCCTCCAGCGCTGGCTGGTGCAGGGGATCGCACAGACCGGCATCAAGGGCTGAGCTAGGAGACCGATGTCTTTCCGCACGACCCCATCCGTCGACTACGTCGAGGACGTCTCCCCGGGCCGCGGTGCCCTGCCGCCCCGTGCCTGGTACGCGGCCTCGGACGCGCGGTCCCTGTCGCTGAACGGCAGCTGGCGGTTCCGGCTCTCGGCCACCGCCGGTGCCGAGGACGACTCGTTCGCCGAGGAGGGCTACGACGCCGGGAACTGGGCCGAGGTCAGGGTCCCCGGGCACTGGGTCCTCCAGGGCGACGGAGCGTTCGGGTCCCCGATCTACACCAACCACCTCTACCCCTTCCCGGTGGACCCGCCGTACGTCCCGACGGAGAACCCCACCGGTGACCATCTGCGCGTCTTCGACCTGCCGTCCGACTGGCCGTCGGACGGCGGGGCGGTGCTGCGCTTCGACGGGGTCGAGTCCTGTGCCCGCGTCTGGCTGAACGGCACGGAGCTCGGCGAGTTCAAGGGCTCCCGCCTCGCGCACGAGTTCGCGGTCGGCGAGTTGCTGAAGCCGGGCTCCAACGTGCTCGCCGTGCGTGTGCACCAGTGGTCGGCGGGGTCGTACCTGGAGGACCAGGACCAGTGGTGGCTGCCGGGCATCTTCCGTGACGTGACGCTGCTGCACCGCCCGGCGGGCGGCGCCGGCGACTTCTTCGTGCACGCCTCCTACGACCACACCACAGGTGAGGGCACCCTGCGCGTCGACTCCGACGTCGATGGCCGGGTGACCGTGCCGGCCCTGGACATCGATGTCGCGACCGGCGAGCCGGTGACGGTCGCGGTCCAGCCGTGGACCGCCGAGACGCCGAAGCTCTACGACGGTGAGCTGGTCACGGACGGGGAGCGGGTGCCGCTGCGGATCGGTTTCCGTACGGTCGTCCTCGAGGACGGGCTGATCAAGGTCAACGGCAAGGCCGTCCTCTTCAAGGGCGTCAACCGGCACGAGTGGCATCCCGAGCACGGCCGCGCGCTCGACCTGGAGACCATGCGCGAGGACGTGCTGCTGATGAAGCGGCACAACCTCAACGCCGTGCGCACCTCGCACTACCCGCCGCACCCGGCCTTCCTGGACCTGTGCGACGAGTACGGCCTGTGGGTCATCGACGAGTGCGATCTGGAGACCCACGGTTTCACCGAGCAGGACTGGCGGGACAACCCGGTGGACGACGACCGCTGGACCCCGGCCCTGCTGGACCGAGCGGCGCGCATGGTCGAGCGGGACAAGAACCACCCGTCGATCGTGTTCTGGTCGCTGGGCAACGAGGCCGGCACCGGCCGCGGGCTCACCGCCATGGCCGAGTGGATCCACGGCCGCGACCCCGAGCGGCTGGTGCACTACGAGGGCGACTGGAACTGCCGCGACACGGACGTGTACTCGCGGATGTACGCCTTCCACGACGAGGTCGAGAAGATCGGGCAGCGGCTCGACGGCGGCACGCTCAGGCGCCGCGAGCTGCCCTTCATCCAGTGCGAGTACGCGCACGCGATGGGCAACGGCCCGGGCGGACTCGCCGACTACCAGGAGCTGTTCGAGAAGTACGAACGGCTCCAGGGCGCCTTCGTCTGGGAGTGGATCGACCACGGCGTGCGGCACGCCGAGCTGGGCTACGCCTACGGCGGTGATTTCGGCGAGGAGCTGCACGACGGCAACTTCGTGTGCGACGGGCTGGTCTTCCCGGACCGGACGCCGTCGCCGGGCCTGATCGAGTACAAGAAGGTCATCGAGCCCGTCCATATCGAGGGCGACGGGGCCAACGGCACCGTGCACGTCACCAACAAGCAGGACTTCGCCGATCTGTCGGCCCTGGCCTTCGAGTGGTCGTGCCAGGTGGACGGCGAGACCGTCGAGTCGGGTTCGCTGGCGGTGCCGGCTCTCGCGCCGGGCGAGAGCGCCGAGGTGAAGCTGCCCGAGCCGCCCGTGGACGGCCGGGGCGGCGAGCGACAGTGGACGGTGCGGGCGCTGCTCGCGGACGACACGTCCTGGGCCGCGAAGGGGCACGTCGTGGCCTGGGGCCAGTTCGCGGTGGGGGCTCGGCCGCTGCCGTCCTTCCCCGCGACGGACCGGCCCGTGCCGGACGGGGACCGGATCACGCTCGGCCCGGCCGGGTTCGACGCCCGCACCGGTGCGCTGCTCACGATCGGCGGGGTGGCGGTCGACGCGACGCCGCGGCTGGACGTGTGGCGGGCGACGACCGACAACGACGACGGGGCCGAGTGGCAGACCGACGCCCGCTACGGGACGCTGTGGCGCACGCTCGGGCTGCACCGGATGCGGCATCGCCTGGTCTCGGTCGAGGCGGGCGACGACGCGCTGACGGTCCGGACCCGGGTGGCGCCCGCAGCCCGCGAGGTGGGGCTGGACACGGTGTACCGGTGGACGTCCGACGGCGAGCGGCTGCGGCTGACCGTGTCCGTGACGCCTCAGGGCGACTGGACGGTGCCGCTGCCCCGGCTCGGTGTCCGCTTCGGGCTGGCGGAGGCGGACCGGGTGGAGTGGTTCGGCGGCGGTCCCGGCGAGGCGTACCCGGACACCGGCACGGCGTCCATGGTGGGCCGCTGGCAGTCGACGGTGGACGGGCTGCAGACGCCGTACGTCCGTCCGCAGGAGAACGGCGCCCGGGCCGACGTGCGCTGGGTGGAGCTCGGCGGGCTCAGGATCGAGGGTGACCCGGAGTTCTGGTTCACGGCGCGGCGCTGGACGACCGAGCAGCTGGACGCGGCCCGGCACCGCACCGACCTCACGGCCGGCGACACGGTGTGGGTCAACCTCGACCACGGGCAGCACGGCATCGGCTCGCAGTCCTGCGGCCCGGGTCCGTTGCCGCAGTACTTCCTGAAGGCCGAGCCGGCGGAGTTCTCGTTCGTGTTCTCGACCGCCACATAAGAAAGACGATTAAGCGATTGGCTGATTGATCGACATTTCGAGAGTGTCGGGATGTCATCCGCGGCCGGTCGGCCCTTGTGCCGACCGGCCGCCGCCGTGTTCACCGCAAGGGAGTTGGTGAGTCAGTTGAGTGTCGCCATCGAGGTCCGCGGGCTGTCCCGTACCTTCCACACCACCGTTCGCCGACCCGGCTTCACGGGTGCCGTCCGTTCCCTGGTCAACCCCGAGCGGGTGGCCAAGCACGCCGTCTCCGACATCACCTTCGACGTGGCCGCGGGTGAACTCCTCGCCCTGCTCGGCCCGAACGGCGCCGGCAAGTCCACCACTATCAAGATCCTCACCGGCATCCTCACCCCCACCTCGGGCGAGGCCCGGGTCGCGGGCGTCGTGCCGTACCGCGAGCGGGAGCGCAACGCCCGGAACGTGGGCGCGGTGTTCGGACAGCGCACCCAGCTGTGGTGGGACCTGCCGGTGCGCGAGTCGTTCGCGATCCTGCGCGACATCTACGAGGTGCCCAGGGCCGAACACGCCGCCCGGCTCGCGGAGTTCGACGACATCCTGGAGCTGTCGTCGTTCTGGGACACCCGGGTCCGCCACCTCTCGCTCGGCCAGCGGGTGCGCAGCGATCTGGCCGCCGCCCTGCTGCACGACCCGCCGGTGGTGTTCCTGGACGAGCCGACCATCGGCATGGACGTGGTGGTGAAGGAGCAGGTGCGGGAGTTCCTGCGGCACCAGGTGGAGCAGCGCGGCCGTACGGTCCTGCTGACCACGCACGACATGACGGAGGTCGAGCGGCTCGCCGAGCGGGTCGTGCTGGTCAACCACGGCCGGCTGATGCTGGACGGCTCGCTCGACGAGATCCGCCGGAAGTTCGGCTCGACCTGGCAGGTGCGGGCCACGCCGGCCGATCCGCACGCCGAGGTCGTCCCGCCGCCGGGCACCAGACTGCTGCGGCGCACCGGCGCGCAGATCGTCCTCGGCCCCGACGGGCCGGACGCGCCCACCGTCCAGCAGGCGCTGAAGGCGGTGATCGAGCGGTTCGAGGTGACGGACATCGCCCTGGACGAGGCGGACCTCGAGGACGTGATGCGGGCCGCGTACGCGCACGCCGGGGAGGTCTGACGTGGCCGTGCTCCACGCCTGGCGCGCCGCCCGGGTCACCCCGCTCGGCGAGCTGAACGCACCGCCCCGGATGACCGCCGTCGCCCTGCGGCTGGCCGTCCAGGTGGTGCTGGTCTGGTCGCTGTGGAGGGGCCTGTACGCGCAGACCGGCACGACCGCGGGGCTGAGCCGCGACCAGGCAGTCACGTACGCCGTGCTGGCCGTACTGGCGTCCCGGCTGCGCGAGTTGGACCAGTACGCGGGCCGGGACACGGTCCTTCAGCACATGCACTTCGGGACCATCGTGTACTGGTACCTGCGGCCGCTGCCGCCGCAGCGCTACTACGCCCTGCGAGCCGCCGGAGAGCAGCTGTACGGGCTGGCGTGGGCGCTGACCGGATATGTGATCTGCCTGGCCGCCGGTGTCGTCGAACCGCCCGCGTCGCCCGAGGTGGCCGGGGTGTTCGCGCTCAGCATGCTGCTCGGCCAGTGGGTCCTGTACTACGTCATGCTGATGCTCGACCAGTTGTGCTTCTGGACGGTCCGCAACACCGCGGCGATGCTCATCCTGCTGTTCGCGCAGAATCTGCTGTCCGGGGTGTACGCGCCGCTGTGGTTCTTCCCGGACTGGTTCGTGGCGATGAGCGCGTTCCTCCCCTTCCAGGCCACGCTGAGCGTGCCGTTGTCGCTGTACGTGGGCCGGATCCCGTTGTCCGACGCGGCGTTCCAGCTCTCCGTGCAGGCCGCTTGGGTCGTGGCGCTGGCGTTGTTCACCCGGTTGCTGTGGCGGCGGGCCGCCCGGCGCGTGATCTCGCAGGGAGGCTGAGATGTCGTTGAAGGCTCTGCGGATCGTGTGGCGCGTGACGGCGCTCAACTTCCGCGCGCAGCTGGAGTACCGCACCGAGTTCCTGCTGATGATCGCGATCGGCGCGATCTGGCAGGTGTCGGTGATCGTGTTCGCGACGGTGCTGCTGTCGCGGTTCGCCGGGATGGGCGGCTGGGACAGCTCCGACGTGCTGCTGATCCCGGCGACGCGGATGCTGGCGCACGGGCTGTTCGTGCTGTTCCTGGGGCGCATGCACTGGGCCGGCCGGCAGGTCCAGGAGGGCCGGATCGACATCTACCTGATGCGTCCGATGCCGGTCCACCGCCAGATACAGCTGGCGTTCTTCCCGACCAACGCCATCGGGGACCTCACGGTGGCGGCGGGCCTGATGGCGGGGGCGCTCTCCCGCAGCGATCTGGACTGGACGACGGGCCGGATCACGTACCTGGTCGCGGCCGTACTCGGCGGCATGCTGCTGGAGGCGGCCCTGTTCACGGTCGTGGCCAGTGCGTCCCTGCGCTTCCCGGCCGCCGACATGTGGGGCCGCTGGCTGGAGGAACTCCTCGGCACCTTCGGCAGCTACCCACTGAACGTCCTGCCCAAGGCGGTGGGCGGACTCCTCACCTACGGCCTCCCGCTCGCGTTCGTCGCCTACTTCCCGGCGGCGGTCCTGACGGGCCACGGCCACTCGACTGGAGTCCCGTACTGGCTCGCGGCGGCCTCACCGCTGCTCGGGCTGCTGGCGTACCTGGCGGCGCGGATGCTGTGGAAGTGGAGCCTGGGGCACTACACCGGGATCAACGGATGAGCGCGCGGGAGTACGCCGCCGAAGCCGTCGTGTGGAGCCGGCTGGCCGGGCTGCTCGCGGCGGCCGGTGACCGCGAGGAGGTCCAGGCGTGCTGGGAGATCGGCGAGCAGGAGGCCGGCCTGGAGCTGCTGGTCGACCGGCTGCTCGGACAGGGCACGGGCGTCGAGGAGTCGGCCCGTGCCGAGCTCGCGGTGATGGCCGAGCAGTGGGGCGAGTGGGAGTGGCTCGGCATGCGGATCGCGGCCCTGCCCCACGTCGGCGAGGAGGACGGTCGGCTGCGGGTGCTCCAGGACGGGGCGGAGGAGACACGGCCGGCCGGATTTGTCCTGCCGGAGCATCCGCTCGCCGCGTCGGTGCTCGTTCCGTGGATCGTGTGCGCGCCCTGCGGGCGGGTGCTGGCAAGGGCCCACCGGCGGGAGCAGTGGGGCTCCTTGTCGTTCCTGGCGCAGGGATACGTCGTGTTCGGGCCCGGACTCGCCCCGGTGGTCTTCCTCCGGGAGGAACCCGGAGCGGCCTGGGAGGCGCTGGCCTCGCTGCGGAACGGCTGCGGTTGCGGTTGTGACCGCGGGTGAGTCGCAACCTCCCCCGTCACCGATGCACGGCCACCCTACGGCGGCCTCGTGGGGTACGGATGCGGACCTCCTGCGTCACTCCTGACGCCAGGGCGTCTCCCACTGTTCGCGCTGTTCCCCTTGCGCACCAAGGGCGTTGTCCCGAACCTGAGCATCGTTCATCCTTCTTTCCCCCTCCTCCTTCCCCCTCACCTCTCCGACCGGAGACACCCCCCATGAAGAGACTGATCGGCACCGTCGTGGCCGCCGCCCTGGCCGTCACGGGACTGGCCACCACCAGCGCGACTCCCGCCGTCGCCGCGGAGTCCGGCTCCTTCAGCGTCCTCACCTACAACGTCGCAGGCCTCCCCGAGGGCCTGAGCTCCGGCAACCCGGCGAAGAACACGCCGCTGATCTCGCCGCGCCTCGGGGCGTACGACATCGTCAACGTGCAGGAGGACTTCAACTACCACGCCGCCCTGTACGCGGGCGACGACCACGCCCACCGCACCGCGACCAGCGGCGGCGTACCGTTCGGAGACGGCCTCAACACCCTCTCGGATCATCCCTTCGAGGACTTCCAGCGCGTCAAGTGGAACAAGTGCACCGGCACCAACTGCCTCACGCCGAAGGGCTTCTCGCTGGCGCGGGTGCGGCTCGCCGAGGGTGTCTTCCTGGACCTCTACAACGTGCACACCAACGCGGACGACACCGACGACGCGCTCGCCGCCCGCCGCGCCAACGTCGAGCAGCTCTCCGCCTTCATCCGGGCGAACTCGTCCGGCAACGCGGTGATCGTCATGGGCGACACCAACACGCGGTACACACGCTCCGGCGACAACATCCGCACGCTCGTGAACGAGAACGGCCTGACCGACGCGTGGGTCCAGCGTGTGAAGGGCGGGACGCCCCCGGCCCAGGGCGGCGCCGCGCTCGTCTGCCCCACCACGGCACCGCCGGACGACTGCGAGGTCGTGGACAAGGTCCTCTACCGCGGCAGCAGACTGCTGAGCCTGAACGCGACCCGTTACGGCAACGCGTGGGCGTCCTTCCTGGACCCGGCCGGCGGCAACCTCTCCGACCACTTCCCGCACGCGGTGGACTTCTCCTACACGCTCGACCCGTCGCTGCGCGCGAGCGACTTCTTCGGCGGCCCGCACGGCACGGCCTTCAACGACGCGGACGACCTGCCGTCCGTCCCGTCCCCGCGCACGCTCAGCCTGCGCGGAGGCGCCCGCCTGGACGCCGTGTCCCTCACCCACGACGGCGGCCCGACCCTCACCCACGGCGGCACGGGCGGCACCGCGACCTCCCTGACCCTGGCCGCGGGTGAACACCTCACCTCGGTCAAGCTGACGCAGGGTCAGAAAGACGGGCGTACACGTCTGTTCTCGGCGTCGTTCACGACGGACCGCGGCCACACCCTGTCCGCCGGCACGGCCACGTCCGACGCGAAGACCTTCACGGCCCCCTTCGGCCGCCAGATCGTGGGCTTCACGGGCCGCGCGGGCGACGAGCTGGACAAGCTGGGGGTGGTGTACGCGCCGATCCGCTGAGCGGGGCGACGGCAACCGGGCACCCGGGGGGGGCGGGGTCAGCGCGCGCAAGAGCCGACAGCGGTGGGGTGTGATCCGCGGGGCATGCCCCGTGCGGCGTGGCCGGTGGGGCACGGCGTCCGCCCTCCCTCACCGGCGGCTACGATCGCTCCCAGCTCCCGTGGAGCCTCACCGACGACACGGCCCCTCTTCGAGAGGTGACCCCGAACCCCCCATGCCCAGAGCCGGTCTGACCCCCGAGCGCCTCGTCGCAGCCGCGGCCGACCTCGCCGACGAAGCGGGATTCGAGGCTGTCACCCTCTCCGCCCTGGCCCGTCGCTTCGGGGTGAAGGACGCGAGTCTGTACACCCACGTCCGGAATCTGCGGGATCTGCGGATCCGGATGGCCCTCCTCGCCGGTGGCGAGATGATCGACCGGATCGCGGAGGCGGTCGAGGGGCGGGCGCCCGGCAGGGACACGCTGGCCGCCTTCGCCGCCGCCTACCGGGCCTACGCCCTGGAGCACCCGGGCCGGTACGCGGCGACACAGCTCCGGATCGACCCGGAGCTCGTCACCGACTCCCCCGCGATGCGCCGCACGACCGACGTCACCTACGGCATGCTCCGCGCCTACGGCCTGGAGGAACCCGACCTAACCGACGCCGTGCGCCTGCTGCGCAGCACCTTCCACGGCTACTGCGCCCTGGAGTCGACCGGCGCCTTCGGCGCGCCCCGTGACGTGCAGGTCTCGTGGGACAGGGCGATCGACGCCCTGCACGTACTGCTACGGAACTGGCCCAGCGAGCAGAGGGCATAGCCGGGTTGCACTCCCTCGGCAGCGACCCCTTGACCCTGACACCCCTCACCCGCCACCCTCACCGGCGAGCCTCGCCACCTCCTCGTACGACGGTGTCGGACCCGTCGGTGTCCGGCCCGCGCGGAGGTCCGCCACCGCCTCCAGGGCCGCGCCCAGCGCCCGCCGGTACAGCAGCGAGCCGAGGCTGATCCGGCTGACGCCGACGTCGGCGAGGTGGGGGACGGCCGGGCCGCCGGGTGAGTAGAGGACGTTGAGGGGCACGTCCAGGTGGCGCACCAGGGCCTCGATGGCGTGCAGGTCGGTGAGGCCGGGCACGAACACCCCGTCCGCGCCCGCCTCTCGATAGGCGTCGAGGCGTGCGAGGGTGCCGTCGCCGTCGCCCAGCCAATGGGTGTCGGTGCGGGCGTTGACGAACAGGCCGGGAGCGGCCAGCTTGACCGCCGCGATCTTCGCCGCGTGGCGGGCGGCCGGTCCGAGGCCGTCCTCGAGGTTGATGCCGACGGCTCCGGCGGCGCACAACTCCCTTGCGAAACACGCCACCTCCTCCGGGTCGTCGCTGAATCCGCCCTCCGCGTCGACGGACAGCAGGAACGGCTCGGACCCCAGGGCCATGGCCAGCCGCAGTGTCTCCTCCCGGGTCGCCGCCGCCCCGTCGGGGAGACCGGCGGCCGCGGCGACGCCCAGGCTCGTCGTCCCGACCGCGCGGAACCCCTGCCCCGCGAGGGCCCGCGCGGACGCGTGGTCCCAGGCGTTGGGCAGGAGCAGGGGCTTCCCGGCGCGGTGCAGGCCGGCGAAGGCGGTGGCTGCTGCCGCCGGGCCGGACGGCTTCTGCTGCGGGTCTGTGGTCATGCCGCCACGCTAGGCCCGGCTCGCTTCGGCGCGGACCGAAGAACGCGGTTGGCCGCAGGCCTCAGTCGACGTGCACGCCGGACCCGTCCAGCCGGACCCGTACGCCAGGCCCCTCGATCCAGCGGACCATCAGCTCGCCCTCCCCGGAAGCGGTGACGGCGACGCTTTCCGTCAGCGGGCCGGGGTCGGCCTCGGCGGTGAGCCGGGCCAGGGCGACGAACAGGGTGGCGTCCCCGGTGGTGACGCCGGTGAGGTCGTCGTCGAGGCCGACGGCGGGCAGCAGTTCGGCCCGGGCACCGTCCGGTGCGCTCCACCCGGTCACCCGAACCGTCGTTCCCGGTGCCGCCCCCTCGACCACATGCGCCCGTACCTCCACCGCTCCACGCGCCAGCACCACGCTCGTCACCCGCGCTCCCCCGTCGGCGGTGTGCCGGGACGCCGCCCAGCCCTCGCCCACGCCGAGCGGCTCGATGCCGGTACGGCTCGGATCTCCGGCGATCAGGACACTGTTGTCGTACGTGTCCGACGGCGTCGTCACCGTGGAGTACGCCAGCCGCGTGTAGTACGGGTCGTAGCGGACGTCCTCGCTGCCGTGGTTGTGGAGGCGGACCACACCGTCGGAACGGGTGGACTGCAGAAGCCAGTTGGGCGGCCCGACGGGGGTGACGCGGTCCGCGCGTTCGGCGGGGGCGGCCTCCTCCGGCGCCGTCCAGACCTCGTGGTCCGGGGGCAGGAGCAGGCCGAGGAAGCCCTTGCTCGCCCAGTACGGGGAGGCCGGGCCCGAATAGCCCTGCAGGACGGACTCGTCGGGGCCGTGCCAGCCGAGGGAGAGCAGGCCGCGGTCGTCCACCGCGCCCCGGTCCAGGAAGTACTTCAGCGCGCCCGAGGCGAGCCGCCGGGTCTCGCCGGGCGGCAGGGGCGTACGGCCGGTCAGCGCGCCCAGCCACAGCGGGGCCGTCGTGGCGAAACGGTAGGTCAGCGAGCGGCCCTGGTGCATGGGGGCGCCGTCGCCGCCGAACAGGCGGGCGTAGTCCGAGAGGTGCCGGGAGAGGCGGTCGCCGTACAGCGCGAGCAGGCGCTCGTCCTGCTCCAGCCAGGCGTGCAGCACCGGGTAGAGGTGCATCGCCCAGCCGTTGTAGTAGTCGTACTTGCGGCCGTCGCCGTCGGTGTACCAGCCCTCGCCGACGTACCACTGCTCGATGCGTTCCAGGCCTCGGTCGATCGCCGCGCGGGAGGCGTCCGGCTCGTAACCGATGTCGGCGAGGAAGCCGCCCACCGTGACCGGGAACAGCTCCCAGTTGCAGGGCCAGGGCTCGGCCGTGAGGGCGTCGGCCAGCCAGGCTGCCGTCCGCCGGCGCACACCGTCGTCCAGGCGGTCCCAGAGCAGGTCCCGGGTGAGGCGGAGGGCCAGGGCGACGGACGCCGCCTCCACCAGGGGCTGACCGCGGTCCTCGATGCGGGGCCAGACGCCCGAGACACCGGCGGCGAGGCCGGTCGCATAGCGTTCCAGGGCCTTCTCGTCGCGTCGGAAGGCGGCGAGCAACAGGGTGCGGGCGTAGCCCTCCAGGCCGTCGGAGAGACGGCCCGACCAGCCGGCCCGGCCGCCGGGCAGGTGGTAGAGCGCGCGGTCCTCGGTGGCGTACGGCTCGACCGCGGCGAGCAGGGAGTCGGCCGCCGCCTCCCAGTGGGCGCGGGTGTAGCCGGTGAACGGGGACGTCGTGCGGTCGGCGGGGGGCAGCTGCATCGCATGTCTTTCGTGCTCGGGCCGGTGGATACGGATCGGACCTGGAGCGCCCCGGTTCCGGTCGGGGCGCCCCAGGGGTCTATCCCACCCGCACCGTGCCCTTCGGCACCAGACGCAGGGTGACGAGTTCGTCGCGGACCAGGCCCGCGTAGGCCGTCGCACCGCGCACCGACGTGTGCGTGTTGTCCCGCGCCTCGTCGGTGAGGTACAGCGCCTTGGAGCCTTCGACGCCGAGGGACTCCACCAGCGCCTTGGTCTTCGCCGTGAGGTCGATCAGCGGGACGTCCCGCGCCGCGGCGACCGAGCGGATGACGGCCGGGTGGTCCACACCGAGGCCGTTGACCAGGAGCGCGGTTGCGTTGTTCAGCGTGCCGTCGGGGTTGAACCAGCGCCGCACGACGGGAGTGACAAGGACCGGCTGTCCGCCCCGCTCCCGGACGCCCGCGACCAGGGCTTCCAGGTTGGCCCGGTAGGTGGCCTCGTCCGTGGTCTTGTCGTTGTGGGCGAGCTGGACCAGGACCGCGTCGCCGGGGCGGATCAGGGGCCGTACGGTGGCCCACAGCCGCGGGTTCCCCAGATAGGTGACCGTACTCTCCCCGGAATCGGCGTAGTTGGCGACGGACACGCCCTCGCGGAGGTACTGCGGCAGCTGCTGGCCCCAGCCGGAGTACGGGTCGCCGGGCTGGTCGCAGACGGTGGAGTCGCCGACCAGGAAGATCTGGCGGGCGTGCCGGGCCCGCATGACCTCGATCCCGGCGAGGGCGGGGGCGCTCCCGCCGATCCTCAGATCGAGGCCGGGGGTTCCCTCGGGGCCGGTGGGCTCGCCCTCGGGGGTGCGGACGTTCACCGTGAGACTGCGGGTGACGCGTTTTCCGGCCGGTACGGCCGTCTCGGGGAGCAGGGAGCGGCGGCTCTCACCGGTGACGCTCGTGCTGGACGCCGCCTTCCCGCCGAGGGTGACCCGCACGTCGTAGGTGCCCGGTGTGACGTCGAAGTGACAGGTGCCGGCGGCGCAGTGGGCGAGCCCCCGGCCCCCGCTCCGCACCTCCGCGTGGGCGGGTACGGACGACAACGCGGTCCCCAGGGTCACCGCCGCGACGACGGCGATGCTGAAACGTCTCACTCCAGGCTCCTCCCGGTGCACCACAAGACCTGGAGGGGGACCGTATCGCTATGGAAAAGCGCTTTCTAGACTTCGAACAGCATTGGCGAGATCTTCGGCCGTGGAGAAGCGCAAGCCCTTTCGCGAAATCGATTCAACTGCCACTCTCGCACCCGCCGCACTCCCCCCACCCTTCGCAGGAGGCACCGCCATGCCCGGAGCCACGAACAGACCGGTCGGCCGCCGTACCGTCGTCGTCGCCGCCACGGCCGGTGCCGTCGGCGCGGCCCTCGCCCGCCCGGCGCACGCCGCCGGTTTCGGCTGGGCGGGTCGGGGGCGGGCGGGTTCCTCAGCGCGGGGACGGCCATCGACGCGATCGACCTGCTGGCCTGAGCGTCCTCAGGACCGCCCGGGTCGTCATGTTCCCCGCGTCCACTGCTGGTTGGTGCCCGCGCTGCACGTGTACGTGATGAGCGCGGCTCCGTTGGCGGTGGACGCGCCGTTCACGTCGAGGCACTCGCCGCTCGCGCGGGACGTGACGTTCACGTACGAACCGGTGGTGGTCAGGGACCACTGCTGGTTCGTCGCGGAGGAGGCGCAGTTCTCCTGCGTGACCGTGCTCGCGTTCTCCTGCACGCACAGGCTGCTGTTCCTGACCATCAGCTGGTAGTAGCCGCTTCCGGCGGGCTTGAACCAGTACCTCTGGTTGCCGCCGCCGTTGCAGTCGTACTGCTTGATCTGGGCGCCCGCCCACAGCGACTGGCTCGTGACGTCCGCGCACTTGGAGGAGTGGCGGGCGATCAGGGTGTGGTACGTGGCGGCGGTACCGGTGACGGTCCCGGCGGCCGTGTCGACCGTGACCTCGGGTGACCAGGACATGGACATCGTGGTCGCGTCGGAGAAGGCCAGCGGCAGCCACACGTACCGGGAGTCGTTGACCGTCCCGCCGAACGAGTTGCCCCAGCGGTCGCCCAGGTAGAGGTACGACGTGCCCGAGGTGCCCTGCACGGGCAGGACGAACGCGGTCTGCGAGCCGTACGCCGTCGAGTCGCCGACGTTCCTCATGGCCGACCAGGGGCCGGCGATGTTGCTGGCGGTGGCGTACTGCTGCTGGTTGGGGTTCCAGCCCGTGGCGCCCGATGTCAGCATGAAGTACACGCCGTTCCGCTTGAACAGCGCCGGGGCCTCGCGGTGACCGCCGGGCCAGGGGTTGGCGACCAGGCTCGCGATGCCGGTGTAGTCGGCGGTGAGGCGGTAGATCTGCAGGTCGTAGTTCTCGCGGGCGGCGGAGATCATGTAGCCGGCGCCGTCCGTGTCGGTGAAGACGGTGATGTCGCGGGACATGTGCCGGCCGAGCGGCCGGAAGCTGCCCTTCCAGGTGTAGTCGCCGTCGACGGTGTCGGAGACGGCGACGGCGGCGCGGGCCTCGCTGTAGTCGGTGCCGTTCTCCTTGTGCATCCACATGGCGAACGTGCCGGTGGCGGCGTTGTACATGACCTTCGGGCGCTCGATGTTGGCGGTCGCGAGCTCCGGGTCACTGGCCTCGGTGAGGACGTGGTTGCGGAACTCCCAGTTCTTCAGGTCGCTCGAGCGGTAGGCGTCGACGTACCCGAAGGTGTTGTCGGCGTTGCGGTGCTCGCCGAACCAGTAGTAGTAGCTGCCGACCTTCAGCACTCCGCCGCCGTGCGCGTGGACGGGGTTGCCGGAGGTGTCGGTGAACTGGGTGCCGTTGGTGATCTTCTGGGGCGTGGCCTGGGCGGGGCCGGCGGTGACGAGGGCGCCGAACAGTCCGAGGCACAGGGCGACAAGGGTGGCGTACACACGTCTCATGTCAGTCACCCGCCGCCTGTGTGTCGGCGACGGGGATGCCGAAGTCGGGGGTCCCGTCGCGCTTCCAGCCGAGCTTCTGGACGCGGGTGTGGCGGTTGGGGTCGTTCAGTGGATCCCCGTTGATGTGCTTGTACTGGCGGGCGTGGTAGACGAGGACGTCGGTGCGGCCGTCCTCGGCGACGGTGAAGCAGTTGTGGCCGGGGCCGTACTGCTTGGTCGTGTCGTTGCTGGTGAAGACCGGGGTCGGCGACTTGGACCAGCTCAGGGGGTCCAGGAGGTGGCTGTCGGCGTCGGCGTTCAGCAGGCCCATGCAGTAGTTGAAGTCGGTGGCGCTGGCCGAGTACGTCATGAAGAGGCGGCCGTTGCGCTTGATGACGTACGGGCCCTCGTTGACCTTGAAGCCGATGCACTCCCAGTCGTACTCCGGGGTGGACAGGCGCACCTGCGGGCCCTTCAGGATCCACGGGTCGGCCATCTCCGAGAGGAAGATGCCGGTGTTGTTGTCCAGGCCGGGCTCGTGCTGGGCCCAGGCGAGGTAGCGCTTGCCCCGGTGGGTGAAGGTCGTGGCGTCCAGGGAGAAGGTCTCCCACGCCGTCTTGATCTGGCCCTTCTCCACCCAGGTGCCCTTGAAGGGGTCGGGGTGCGCGTTCTCCAGCACCCATATGCGGATCGCCCAGACGTCCTCGGCGGGGGCGGATGCGAAGTAGATGTACCACTTGCCGCCGATGCGGTGCAGTTCGGGCGCCCAGATGTGGGCGCCCATGGGGCCGGTGGCGTGGGCCCGCCAGATGACGGACTCGTCCGCCGTACCGAGGCCGCGCAGGGTGCGGGAGCGGCGCAGGATGATGCGGTCGTACTCGGGGGCGGTGGCGGTGAAGTAGTAGAAGCCGTCCTTGTGCCGGTTGATGTGCGGATCGGCACGGTTGCGGACCAGGGGGTTCACGAAGGGGGCCGGCTTCGGGTGGCCGGCGGTTGTTCCGGCAGCGGTTGTTGCGGTAGCGGTTTCTCCCCGGGGCGCCGCCTGGGCGACGCCGGGGAGGGCGGGGAGGGCGGCGAAGGCGCCGGCGGCCGCGGCGCCCTTCAACAGCGTTCTGCGGCTGGGGGGTTCGGGCAGAGCGTGGTCGCGATCGCAGCTCATGCGGTGGGGCCTGCCTCTCACTGGGGGACACACGGCGTCATCGCCCTATACGGCGTCTGATATTTCGAACACCATCTGTCATTACGAACGCCGAAAAGGTAAGGGGGTGACACGTGGAGGTCAACGGGTCCGACGGGACGAACCCGCCCGGCTTGGTGCCGAGTTCGCCGGGCTGGGTGAGGAACTCGCCGGGCTCGGTGACGAAGGCGCCGGCCTCGTTTCGGAACAGCGGGAGCACGCGGCGGTGACCCGGCCGGTCCTCACAGCTCGGACTCGCCCCACACCGTGACCTCCACCTCGTCCCCCACCGCCACCTTGCCGGGCCGGAGTACCGCGTACTTCGTGCCGAAGGCGACGCCGCCCTGGCCGGCGCGGCGGTAACCGGCGAGGGTGCGCAGGGGCTCCGGGCCCGCCCGGGTGCCGGCGCGCTGGTCGACGAGGGTGACCGCGCAGCGGATGGCGAGCTTGGCGTAGCCCAGTTCCGTGGTGCCGATGCGCAGACGGTGCGCGCGGTCCTCGGTGTGGGGGTCGTCCCAGCCGTCGACGACGAGGTTGGGGCGGAAACGGTCGACGGGGAGGGGCCGGGCACCCCGGGCGGTCATCCTGGTGTCGAGGAGGTCGAGGGTGGAGCGGGAGAGGACGTGCAGGGCGCAGCTGTCGGCGTAGCCGGAGGTGCCGGGTGTCATGCCGTCGGTCACCCGGTCGTGCTCCGGCGGGGTCCGTACCAGCCGGCTCGGTGCGCCGAGCAGCTCCGAGAGCCAGTCCGCCGCCTCGTCGCCCTGGTCGATGCCCTGGTAAGCGGTTCCGAACAGATCCACTTTCTGCCGGGTGCCGGAGGTGTGCACCCGGACGTCGAGGGGCTCGGCCTCGGGCGCGGTGAGCGTGAGGCGGTCGCCGTCGGGGGTGATGAGGGGGCGGATGACGGCCAGCAGCGGATCCCGGCGCTGCGTCCGGGACACGCCCTCCTCGCTGACGACCATGAAGCTGCGGTCGTGCGCGAGTCCCGCAGGCGTCAGCAGCGCCTCGCGCACCGACGTACCGGCGCAGCCCTTGACGGGGTAGTACGACAACTCGACGACTCGGGCCATGACCATCCGTTTCCTCAGGGCGGTTCGGCGGGTGCGCGGTTCAGCGTCCGGAGGGGGCCTCGGGAAACCCGAGCCGGGGAGCCAGCTGCCGTGCCTCGGCCGCCCATTCGGCCAGGAACGCGAGGGCCAGTCCCCGTTCCCGGTAGCGGAGTTCGGCCGAGACGGTGCCTTCGCCGCCGTAGGCCACCGGCTCCTCGTCCGCCCGCGCCAGCATCAGTGCCGTGAGCCAGTCGTACTTGACCGCGGAGGCGCACACGCCGAGTCGTACGAGGTCTTCGTCGCCGCGCCGGCCGCTCTCGCGCAGGCCCTGCACGTAGGCGTCGTAGGCCGCCTTGGCCAGGCCGGGCAGGTCCGCGGCGGGGACGAACAGGTCGAAGACGCAGTCCGGGAGGTAGGTGCCGAGGTCCTCGCCGAGGGCGCCTTCGCCGGTGAACGCCCAGTCGAGCAGGACGCCCGCGTCGGGGCCGTCCGAGCGGAGGTTCGCCGGCCACTGGTCGAGGTGGCAGAGGGTGCGGGGCAGCGACTCCATGACCGTGAGGAACCACTCGCGGTCGTGGTGGAGGCGGACCATGTCCTCGCGCAGGCCGGGCGGGAAGTGCCGTCGGACCAGGGGGTGTTGCCACGCCTCGTCGGTGTCGAGCAGGTCCTCGCCCGTCGTCTTCGCCGCCGTGTAGTCCCGCAGGAAGCCCTGCGAGAGCCAGGGGGTGTCCTCCCCCGCGCCCACGGCGCCCTGTGCCATGCCCAAGCGGTGGGCGTGGTCGACGTGGCGGGCCAGAGGCCAGGAGGTCGCCGGTTCGCCCGGCACGTCCTCCAGCCACAACGCCACGTCCCCGCCGGGGCGTTCGGCGCATTCCAGCAGGCGGGGTGCGCGGATGCCGTGCCGCTGCCAGACCTGGGCGAGGCCGGAGCCGTAGACGTACGCCTCGCGGCGCCAGAAGTTCCAGTGGCGTGGATCGTTGGACGCCGACCAGCTGACGTCGGTCTCCTTCGTCCGCGTCAGGACCTTCAGGACGGCCGAGCGGTCGCCGCCGGTGACCCGCCACACCCCGGCCGTGACGCCGTTCCACGGGTTGTGGGTGAGCGGCTGGAACACCGCCCGGTCCGCGGGGACTCCCAGAACCTCACGTACTTCGGCATGCGCTGCGGCGACCTCGGACATCCCCGATGCTATGCCGCCGCCTCCGCCGTGTCCCTGCGTCCCCACAGCCACACGTACACCGGGATTCCGGCGAACAGGAACAGCACGCCCTGGTACACGGCCGCGTACCCGGCACCGGCGATCAGCCAGAACGAGAAGCCGAAGGAGAGGACCGCGACCGTCAGGTCCCGGGCGAGTCCCGCGGGGCGGACGCGTGCGCGGGTGCCACGGGCCAGCCAGTACAGCTGGGCCGCCGCCGACAACAGGTACGGCACACAGCCGGTGAACGTGGTGATCAATACGAGGACGCGGAAGGTGGTGTCCGGCCCGGCCGTGTAGTTGAGGGCGATGAGGAGGCTGCCGAGGACGGCGCAGGCCCACACCCCGAAGCCGGGGACGCCGCCCTTGCCGAGGCGGGCGAAGGGCGCGGGGAAGAGGCCGTCGCGGGCGGCGGCGTACGGCATCTGCGCGGCCATGAGGATCCAGCCGTTGAGGCAGCCGGTGATCGACGCGACGGCGACGAGGGCGATGGCGGTGCCGCCCCAGCCGCCGCCGGTGATCGCGTTCACGGCGTCGGCGAAGGGGGCGCCCGAGTCGACGAGCCGGTCGTGCGGGACCAGCCCGAAGACGGCGATCGTGCCGAGGACGTAGACGAGGGCGGAGGCCAGGGTGCCGAGGACGCTCGCCCGGCCGACCGTGCGCTCGGGGTCGCGGACCTCACCCGCGCTGACCGCCGCGGACTCGACGCCGAGGAAGCTGTACAGCAGCAGCGCGGCGGAGGCGGCGAGCGCGCCGGAGACGCTCTGGCCGGAGGCGTTGAAGGGGCCGAAGTTGTCGGCGTCGACGAAGAACAGGCCGATCGTCGCGAGCAGGAGCAGCGGGACGAACTTCAGGATCGTGGAGACGACCTGCACCGCGCCGACCCAGCGCGTGCCCGCGAAGTTCGCCGCGGCGGGCAGCCAGAGAGCGGCCATGGCGACGAGGGCCTGGAGGACGTGGTTGCCGTGCAGGGGTATCAGGACGTCGACGTAGCCGACGACCGCGACGGCCAGGGCGGCGATGCTGACCCAGCACATCGTCCAGTACGACCAGGCCGACAGGAACCCGGCGAACTCGCCGAAGGCGTCCCGCGGATAGACGTACAGGCCGCCGGTGACGGGGCTGCGCCGGGCGAGCCGGCCGAAGAGCAGCGCGAGCAGGACGGCTCCGGCCGAGAGCACGAGGAAGGCGAGCAGGCTGATCGTGCCGTAGGGGGCGACGGTGGCGGGCAGGGCGAAGATGCCGCCGCCGATGATGTTGCCCATGACGAGGGCCGTGGCGGCGGCGAGGCCGAAGGTGCGGCGGGGGGCCGGGGCCGCGGAGACCGCCGGGGCGGTGTCGGCGGCCCCGGCCC